>JACPGD010000413.1 GCA_016182645.1 Candidatus Hydrogenedentota bacterium
CCGTGCCGCGGCAAAATGCGACGCGGGCGAACGCGCGACACTCGAAGCCTCGATGTGCAAGCTCTACGCGGCCGAGGTGGCCGAGCGCGTGACGTTGGAGGCGGTGCAGATTCACGGCGGACACGGGTACATGCGTCCGACGGGCGTGGAGCGGCTCGTGCGCGACGCGAAGCTGCTGACGATCGGCGGCGGGACGTCTGAAATCCAACGAATGATCATTATCAAGCATCTGACGGGCGAGTGGGGCGGCGTCGACCTGGCCACGACACCGGAACTGTTCACGCCCGCGGCGCCGAATGCCTATGAGCAGGCGCTGCTGCCGGAGGGGTAAAGGCAAGAAGGACAGATAGGACGTGTAGGACCTACAAGACCAATGGGCCCATGTTGTCATTTTCGCACTGGCAAGGTTAGAGTACCGCCCTTACTTGCACTGGCATTTGTGAAAAGAGGGGAAGTCTGTGGGTACAGGAATCTACTTTGAAGATCTTGAAGAAGGGTCTGAATTCAGGTCTCCGGCGCGGACGATGACCGAGGCGGACATTGTCAATTTCGCGGGGCTGTCCGGCGATTTCAACATCATTCATACGGATGCGGAAACGGCGGCCAAGGGCCCCTTCAAACAGCGGATCGCGCATGGGCTGCTGGGGCTATCGATTGCGTCGGGATTGGTCGCGCGCAATCCTGGCGCCGAACAACACAAGCTGGTGGCGTTTCTGGGGCTGAATTGGGACTTCCGCAATCCCGTCTGCATTGGGGACACAATTCATGTGGTGCAGACGGTGGCGAGCAAGCGTGCGACAAGCAAGCCGGGACTGGGTGTGGTGGTGTATGACGTGAAGGTGGTGAACCAGCGCGGCGAGACGTGCCAGGAAGGGCAGTGGAAGGTGATGTACATGACGCGCGGGAAAACCAAGGCGTGAAAACCATGCGGGAGCGGGGCAGGATGCCCCGGCTACGGTGCTGAAGGGTGCGCTGCATACGCATACCACCAAGTCAGATGGGATGCTGACGCCGCTGGAATTGCTGCGAGTTTACCGGGACTTGGGTTTCGATTTTGTGGCGCTGACCGATCATGATTTCCTGTTGCGGCCTGGTGCATATGACGGCGTGCCGGACGAGTTCGAGGGGATGCTGGTGTTTAAGGGGGTCGAGTTGACGGTCTTCGCGCGGGGGTACCTGCACGTCAATCGCATCGCGGGGAAAGCCGAAGTGCTGCACGTTTTCAATCATCCCGCGGAATATGGATTTTCGGTTCCCCAACTGCTGGAGCGCCTGGAAGAGGTGCGGCGATCTGTGCCGATCGACGCTCTGGAAATCACGCAGAAGGGGTTCTACACGCCGGAATACGATCTGCCTGAGATTGAGCTGCCGAAAGTGGCGAGCGACGATGCGCACACGCGCGAAGCGTGCGGCCGGGCCTGGATCGAGGTGCCCTGCGGGAAAGATCGGGACGAAATCCTGCGGGCAATCAAAGCGGGCGGCGCGCGGCCGTGTTATCGCGCCACCGCGACCTTGACGGCACACTCGACTCAGTGATGCGAGACGATCCGCAAGAAATCGAACTCGGCCTTGAAGCCGGCGTCCTTCGGGCTGCACGCGTATAGCCCACACTCGACCAGGCAATGGCCGTCGTCCTCATGCAGGGGAGCGAGGCGGAGTTGCGACCACTGCCGTCCGTCGTAGGAGGATTCCACTTTGTAAACCGCGTTTTCGCGATGGATGCGTAGGTAGATTTCGCCAATCCCAATGACATCCTGGGTGGACCAATCGGAATAGCCGCCGTTGGTCACCACGACCCCCAGCCGGTCCGCGCCTTCGGGTTCGTACTCGACCGAAGTCTTCAGCCAGCACGAGTCCGAGAGGCGCACCATCAGCCCGGCCTGATCATATTGGTGGGCCGGCAAGAAACGCACGTGCGTTTCCATCAGAAAATCGCCCGTGTGCGGCAATTGCAAGAAATGGCCGTTGTCGGCCTGAAAGCCATAGTGCGTGCGCTGCCAGAAGTCCGTCCGCGCGTCCGGCTCGATGCGCAGGCAATGCCGCTCGCGGTCCAGTCCCCACTTCGAGGGCGCCATCCTCCACTGCAACCGGGCATCTAATGCGTCGCCAGCGAAGTTTTCCAACATGGTCTCGATCATAAGAAACCCCTTTACATCCCTCTTGGCAACTGGTCAATACTGTGTGCAGGCCCATCATGTGGACCTGATGAATTGCGGTCAGAATCCGACTTAGACGAACTGCTGATACACGGTGAGCGAGGAGAATTTGCCGGGCCGTATCGTGGCGGCGAAAACGTTGCTTCGTTAGAAATTCAAAAGGCAAAAATGCTTGAATTGACCCGGCAACGAAATCATTTCTGCTGGTTCTGCGTACCTTGTTCGCTTGGGGGCGGGCCCGTCCAGGGTGTGGCAACCACGGACTACCAGCACGGCGCGTTTGCTCAAATCGCACGGTTCACGGTAGGATTGTGCGGCGTATCACCGCACTTAATGGCTGTTTAGCATACCGTGGAGCTTCCGTGGCCCAACGTTTACTAGAGAAAGACCCTCCCGCTCCCACAGCGGTGGCGTCCGCCGCCAGCGTGGAAGTGTTGGATATTGCCAACGCGAACGATGAGGTGTTGCGTCTGCAACTCGACAAGTTCGAGGGGCCGTTTGAGGTGTTGCTGTACCTGATCCGCTCGCAGGAAATTGATATTTTCGATATTCCCATCCTGAAGGTGACGGAGCAGTATCTCCGCTTTCTCGAACTGATGCACGAGCAGAACCTGGACATGGCCGGGGACTTCCTGGTGATGGCGGCGACGTTGATCCAGATCAAGGCGCGGATGCTGATGCCCGTCGATGTGGTGGAGGAAGAGGAGGAACTGGAGGAGGACGATCCGCGGTTGGAACTGGTCGAGAAGCTGCTCGAATACCGCAAGTTTCGCGACTTGTCGATCCTGCTCACGCAGCGCGAGGAGGAGCGCGCTGACTGGTTTCCCCGCCGGGTCAAGCTGCACTTTGATGACGCGGACGAGGAGGAAGACTACCTGGAAGTCAGCCTTTACGACCTGCTCAAGGCCATCCGGGCGATGTTGCGTTACGTCACGGAACCGTACATCCATGAGGTGCACGGCGAGGGCGCGTCGGTCGAAGATAAAATCGCCCAGATCGAAGCACTGTTGGAGAGCAATGAAAGCGTGTCGTGGACCGAGTTGTTCAACAGTGCCAAGACGCGCGTCGAATTGGTCTGTTGCCTGCTGGCCATCCTCGAACTCTGCCGGATGCGGCGTATCCGTGCGCACCAGCACCGCAATTTCGGGGAGATTCGGATTTTCCTGAGCGCGACAAAAGACGAGCCCGATGTGGTGGCCGTTTCGTAAGGGGAATGCAGCCCCTTTGACCCGGGCCGATGTCTGGGTGCGCGGCGAAGACGCGGCCGCGCGGTATCTGAAGAAACGGCGCTACAAAATCCTCGCGCGCAACGTCCGTTGCGGCCGCAACGAGATCGACATTATCGCCCGCACGGGAGACACGGTCGTCTTCGTGGAAGTGCGCACGCGGATGCAGGAAGACGGAATCCTGCCCGAGGACACCGTCACCGCGACCAAGCAAGCCCACCTCCGCGCGGCGGCCCGCTGGTACCTCGCCCGTAATCAAGAGCCGGACACGTACTACCGCTTCGACGTGGTGGCCATCATTCTCCCGCCGCAGGGCAATCCCAGGATTACGCACTACGAGAGCGCGTTCTGACTGTGGCCTCAGCGGTATTCTTGTCCCTTGACGTGATGCCGGGCCAATTTGTAATAGAGCGTGCTGCGCGAGACCTTGAGTTCGGCGGCCGCGGCCAGCGCATTGCCGTGGTGGCGGCGCAAACTCTCGATGAGGTGATGGCGCTCGAGGTCTTGCAAAGACAGGCCAGCCGGAGCGCCGGTTATGATGGGCTTGGTTTCCACCTGAATGTCGCTGGCGGAGATGTGTTCGCCGCGCACGGTGTAGCAGGCGCGCTCGACCACATTGCGCAGTTCCCGGACGTTTCCCGGCCAGGAATACGCGCTCAGTTTTTCAATCGCTTCCGGAGCAAGACGCTTGGGATGGGTCAGCGCGTGCGGCGCGCACAAATCGAGAAAATATTGGGCCAATTCCGGGATGTCCTCGCGCCGTTCGCGCAAGGGCTGAATGCAAATAACCATGCCCGCCAGGCGATGATACAGGTCCATCCGAAAACCGCCCGGGTGCTTGGCGGTCAGATCCTGGTTGGTGGCGCTGACCAGCCGCACGTCCACCTTGAGGTCGCGCTCGGCGCCCACGGGGCGGAACGTGCCGGTCTCGACTGCCCGCAGCAGCCGCGCCTGGTTCGCGAGGCTGAGGTCGCCCACCTCGTCCAGGAACAGCGTTCCGCCGTGCGCCTGCTCGAAGAGACCCGAACGGCGGCGCTCGGCGCCGGTGAACGCGCCACGTTCGTGTCCGAACACCTCGCTCTCGAAGAGTTCGGCCGGGATTGCGGCGCAGTTGATCACCACGTAAGGGCCGGCAGCGCGCGCGCTGAAATCGTGCAGCATCCGCGCGGCCAGTTCCTTGCCCACACCCGTTTCTCCCAGCAACAACACGTTGGCCCGGGTGACGGCGACGCGGCGGAGCTCCACTTGCAGTTGGCGGCTGCTGGCGCTCGCGCCGATCATGTGCTGGAGCGGCGCCTGGGGTGTGCGTAACGCGGCATCGCGGCCCATTTGCTCGAGCCGTTCCGCCGCCCGGATGAGCGGCGCGCTGGATTCCGCCACGGTGAGCAGGTATTGCATCTCATCGCTCGTGAAGGTCTTGTCCAGGGAGTCCCGGCAGATGGCGAGCGCGCCAAAAGGCCGGCCGCCATGGAGCAAGGGGGCGGCCAGCGTCTGGGCGCCGCGCCCGCCCTTCGCGGCAGGCGCCTCCACGCCGATACACTCTTTGCAAGCTTTGCGCATCGGAGTGAAAGGGGCCTCGCGCGTTTCCTCGGGGGAAGCGGGCGGATACAGCGCGAGTTCGTCTTCCGCCCACATGCGCCAGGCAATCCAGACGCGCCGGGCATGCAGGCGCTCCCGCAAATGCGCCTTCAGCACTTCCATTAATGCATCGAGGGAACTGGCGCGACCAAGCGCCCGCTGGAGGTTGAAGAGCGCGTGCAATTCCCCTGTGCGTTCGGCGGCGACATAGGCTTGGGCGCTGAATTCTTGCAGGTGAAGCGATTTTGAAAAACATTGCGTGGTGGGCGCGTGATCATCGAGATAATCCTGGAACGGTTTCCCGGCCACGCCGCCGCGATCCAGGATCAACTGGATGTTCCCGAATTCAAGGATGTCGCCCGGCTTCAACCATGCTTCCTCTTGGGTGTTGCCGTTAACGCGGGTGGGGTTGCGCTCACTCAGGTTGCGCAGCCGCAGCTTTCCTTCAGCCATCCGCACCTCGCATTGGACACGCGAAATGTAGGGGTCCTCGAGGCGAATGTGGCAGCCGACGCCGCGCCCAATGACCATCAGCTCTTCGAGGAACGGCCAGGATTTCCCGCCGAAGGGCCCATTCAGCAGGCGCAGGGAGAACGGGCCAGCCGCGCTGGTGACCGCGTTATCGAGTGGGTCCTTGGATACGCTCATAGGCCAGCCAGCCGTGCCACGCTCCAGGTGGCGGCGGGATCGTCCGGTGCGTCCGAGGAGAGGCGGTACACTTCCGCGACCTCCGAGCGGGAATAGGCAAGGAAGTGTCCCTGAGACGGTCCCCAAATCAGGGAGTGCGGTTCGCTGCTGCCGGGTCCGGGCAGGATGTCCGCCACGAGCGTTACTTGCCAGCCATTTCCGGCGGGTTGGGCGACCCACAGTTCCTCCCCGTGCGCTTCGTCCTTGGCAGAAAAGAAGAGGCGGTCCGCATGTGGCGCGAGATTGTACGGGTCGGAGGATTCTTCGCCCGGCCACAGATCCGCGACCAGATGCGTGCCACCGGGGGTGCCGTCAGTGGACCAGACTTCGCGGCCATGGGCCTGGTCCTGGGCACGAAAGTACAGCCGCTGCCCGGCCACAACATAGCCGAAAGGGGCGCTGTCGGCGGGGCCGGGATTCAGGTCTGCCAGCAACTGTGTTCCGCCGGGCGTACCGTCGGTTGTCCACAATTCCAAGCCCAGTTCGGGGGTGCGCGCCCGGAAGAGGACACGATCCCCCCAAGAGAAAGCTTCGCCGGGATCGGACGGCTGGGGGCCGGGATACAGGTCGGCCAGGAGTTGAAAAACGCCCGTGGCTCCATCAAAGAACCAAGGCTCATAACCGTGCGCGTCGTCCGCATTGGAAAACAACATACGCGTTCCCACGGCCGCCAGGGGACCGGCGCCTTCCGCCACGTCGCCCACGGGGCTGATGGCATGGCTCGCGAAGTCATAGCGCCACAGCATCAGGCCGCGATCCATGTCGGTAAAGGCGATAACATAGAGACCTTGGTTACTCTTATAGACGTTGGGTTTCATCGGCATCGAGCTCTCTTTGCCTGGCATCATGTCGGCAATCATGGCCGTTTGCGGCGCATAGAGGTTGCTGCACCACAACTCACGGCCGGCATCGAGGGTCGTCGCATAGAAGAAGACGAGGTTCTCGTGCACCGCGATCACGAGCGGGTCGCTCCCCATGGGACCCGGAAGTATGTCCTTTACCATCCTGACTGACCAACTGCCCCCACCGGGGTTTGTGGCATGCCACAGTTCGTCGCCCGTTTCCGGGGTCGCCGCCACAAAGACAAAATCGTCTCTCCCACGCCGCGTGAAATTGCGGGGATCGCCCGAGACCGGTCCCGGCACGATATCCGCCACGAGGCCCTCCCTCTCCCCGGTGGTCTTGCACCACAGTTCGCGGCCATGCACCGCGTCTTCCGCGGAAAAGAACAGGGTGGTGTCCGTCAAGAGCAAGCCATCGGGGCGAGAATACAGTCCATTCTCGATGGACGCCACCGGGCGCGGAGGCGCTTCCACCTTTCGCAGGCCGTCCGGCATCACGATGGCCAGTAACGCCGTCAGCAAGACGATGCCAACGAACAACCACCTTCGGTTTGTCCAGACCGGCCTGCCGGCGGTGTGTTCGGTGAGTTGTGCCCCGTCACCCCGGCTCGGCACGCGCGCCCCCGCTGCTTCTTCCGCGGGGAGCGCGCCAGGGCGTGGGGAAGATCCCAACTGCAGCGTGTCCTGCGGATGCAGCCGGAATTCCGGCGTGGCCAGGAAACGCTCCTGCGTCTCGCGCACACTGGCCGGCCGCTGCGATGCCTCTGGAGTCATTAAGGAAGCAATGAGCCGCGAAAACTCCTTGGAAACCTCGAATCGGAGCGCGTGCAAGGGGAGCGCGCAGCACGTTTTCTTCTCATGGAGCAGTGCCTCCACTGTCTGCGCCTGGTACGGTGGCGTTCCGGCGAGGGCCTCATAGATCAAGACGCCCACGGCGTACAGGTCCCAGGCGGCCGTGGCGGGGGCGCCCGTCCAGGCCTCCGGCGGGCAGTAGCGCGGCGTGCCCCAGTGCGGTCCTCCCGCCGCGTCCCCGGCCAAGGACCCTTCGGTATTCTCGAGTGCGCGCGCAATCCCGAAGTCTGTGAGGTACACCTGGCCGCGGCGCGTGACCAGCAGATTGCCCGGCTTCAAGTCGCAATGAATGACGCCATGTTCGTGACACGTCTTGAGTGCGTCCAGTACCTGGCGCATCACCTCGATGCCCTGCTCGAGCGCCAGGGGCCCCGGCCGCAACAACACGTTCAGCGGGACCCCCTCGATATATTGCATCTCGATGATGAGGTGCTCGCCGAAAGTATCCACGCGGTAGATGCGCGCCACATTGGGATGCTCGATCCGCGCGGCATTGCGCGCCTCAAGAAGGAAGCGTTGGACAAAGGCGGCGTCCGCTGCCAGGTGCGGGTGCAGCATCTTCACGGCGACGCGGCGCTGCAGGCGGGTGTCCCACGCTTCGTAGACCACCCCCATTCCTCCACGGCCTACCGCGCGGAGGTTCTGGTAGTCCCCCAGACTGGCTATTACTTCCGTCGCCCCGTTCAAGCCTGCAATTCCCCATCACTTCCAGGGACCTGCCCACTGAAAGCATCACTAGCTTTCTACACCCAACCTGATTCTACACCTATCCCCCCACGCGAGGCAATCCTAGAATTGGGACGTGCGGCGATCCTATATCTAGGAATCAAGGTGGGTGCAACGATGGAATATCGAGTCTGAGATACGAACATGCACATTCGTAACTAATTATCATCTAAAGAGTTATCAGTCGATAACTTGCACTCGAAATGCCATGGCGCATTCCTTGCTCTTTAATCATGCATTGCAAAGACATCTTTTAGAGGGCCTTTCGGGTGGGCGTGTGGGCGCTGCCGCACAACGCAAAGGAGTATGGGCCGTGGGCTGCACTATTGAGGGTCGCCTGTCATCCAATCGGCGAGTTTATCGCGAAGGAGTGCGAAC
>JACPGD010000414.1 GCA_016182645.1 Candidatus Hydrogenedentota bacterium
ACGCGGCCGCCGCCGGGTTTCGAGCGCGTGTATCCGCCGGAAGCAGAACAGGCGGCGGGCGCGTTGTTCGAGACGGTGGACGGGCCCTCGGGCTGGCACGCGGCGGAGGCAGGGTTGTCCGGGTTGCTGCCACTCTATGAGTTGTTCTCGACGACGGACGGTGTGGTGGCGTATGCGCGCTGTACGATCACTGCGCCCGCGGACGGCGAGGTGCGGCTGGGTCTCGGCAGCAACGACGGCGCGCGTCTGTGGGTCAACGGCGAACTCGTGTATTCGGAACACGGCCCGCGCGGCGGTTCCCCGCGCGACGAGGAGATTGTTGTGCCCCTTCGCAGTGGCCCGAATACTGTGCTGGCCAAAGTGGAAAACCTGGGGCAGAACTGGAAACTATATCTTTCGATCCACGACCCCGCGCGCGTGTACCAGTTCAGCCGATAGCATGGAGGCGAGTGCCGATTTCTGATTCCGGGGGGATAGGGAGGAAGTCAGCGTGGCGGCAATACGCAAGATTCTGGTTCACATCCACCCGATAGGTGGTCGATATCGAGCCGATAGCCTCTTAAGCGGCGGTTATTTCGATGGGCCGCAACAAAGTGATAGGCACGGTTTCGGACGCCGAAGGCGTGTAAGACGACAGGTAGAGAATATCACTTACCGGCGGACGCTGTAGGATATCAACGACAGTTTCCCGCAGATCCCCTGAAAGTTCCGAGAGGTGCGTCAGAGGAAAACTCCGCCATCCAATCTCGGTCTTTTGGGCCAGGAAGGAGTATCCGAGAAACGTTAAACCGACCGCGCGTTTTTGTTTTTTGTTAATCCTCAACAGAATATGGTCATTCAGTTCGATCCCCGTCGCGTTTTCGCCGGGGGCATAGGACACATAAAGGGTGTCGCTTAAGTGATCATAGTTGTAAATCGGCTGAGTCATAGCAACACTTTCAGCCTATCTCCTTTTGATAGGCGGTAACGACAAAACCTTCTGTGAGAAGTTTCTCCTTTGGGCTTTCGGCCGCCCGGAAAAGCACCATGGCAACAAGATGAGTATTGTCGCCCACCAAGTCCTTGAATGACTGAACATAGCGGTATTTCCTTGGATGAAAAGGGTCTTGCCTTCGTTTTCCGGAGCGGACCGTCTCTGCCAAGTGTTCCTCAAAGTCCGCCATTTCAGGATGATTGATCGGCTCAATAATGTGTTGCCAGCGCTCGTGCGTCAGGTAAACGGCGTTCCCAAAGCGATCTCGAACCGTCCATCGTTTGCCTTCGGTCATCACACCCCTTTTGTCATGGCCGCGCGCAAAGTTACCACTTCCAGTATATCATAGAGCATCGGATTCCCGCGGTAATTACTGCTGACGCCTTGACGCGCTAGCGCGCCGCAACATGGTGCGGAGTCAGGGGAGGGAAAACGAGAGCCGATGGAGCAGACTCAGCACGCTGATTGGCGCTAAGGCCGTCACCAGACCAGTGTTGGTAGCGGTCTGGCAATGACATAAACCGCATACGAGTGCAATCGCCAACAGGTCCAGGCGAATCTTCAAGATAGATCTCCCCTCGCCCACAGGCTGCAGCACGTGAACCGGGCCGCCTGCCGACGGAGGTATGAGCGAGGAATGTCACCTGACGTTCAATGTCGTTTTCAAGGCCTGGGCCGCTTTCTTCGCATCGGTCTGGTTCTCGAAGGCGAAGTACACGACGCAACGCTTGCCGAGGGCCGCGGCGGAGACACCGCGCAGGTTGACCCCGGCGCCGGCGATGGCGGAGGTCATCCCGGCGCACAGCCCGGCTTTGTCCGGTCCTTCCACGCGCAGGGAATGGAGGCTGTCTGCCTTGGCCAGTCCCGATTTCCTGGCGGCGCGCGTCTGGGCCGCGCCCGTCAGCGGGGCAACGAAGAGGACCCCGGCGCCTGGCTTATCACGCCGGGCGATGAGAAACTGCAAGTTGGCGCCGGCTTGCGCCAGCACCGCCAGGACGCCAGCGACGCCCCCTGGACGGTCTTCTATGGCCCCAGCCCAAACAACCACGCGATCGATTGCGTATGCCATCTCACACCTCCCTTGTTCACTTTGCTTGCTCGACTGTGTTGCGTGTCAAGCATGGTGGCCGGAGAGCAAATGTGCCTCCACTTGGAATTGTCTCACTATAGCACGGAAGAGCCGCCTTGGGGAGAGGGCCAAAGTTTGCGGCGGCCGCCCTCTGGGGGCGGACTGTGATGCGCCTGCAATGATTCCCCACGCCGTTGCCGTGGTTCTTCTATGTCTTCACCATCGGCAACGCGCCAGCGCCCCGACAGGGCACATCGAGGTTGGGGTGTTGTGTTCCGGGGGTTCCGCTACGCTCCACCTCCGGCTACTCGCGGATGCCCCTTCGGGGCCAAGTGGGGCGCTGCACAAATTCACGCTGGCGTATTGGTGAAAATAACCACATGGTCAAACGTCGTGTATGGCGTTATCTCCCGGCGTGCGTGGTTAGCCCTCGAGAAGTCTTCCCCGTGACGCCGTGGCCTTGTTGGCGAATTCCGTCCCAGGGATAGTCCTGAATCACCGCTTCAGAGGCCTTGGGGCCTTGCGGGCGCTTCCTTGCGGATGGCGGGGCCGGCCAGTAGCATAGGGCCGCCATGGACGATTCCTCCAGCATAGAACCCGTTCCCGAGGCGTGCGCTCCCCAGCGCGGCGCGGCGAAGGCTGCCATGGACATTCCTTCCGGTCTATGGCCTGTGCCCGAGGTGTCTGCGTCCCGGCGCGGCGCATCGTGGGCCGCATGCGGACTGGCGGGCCTCGTGTTGCTGGTTTTCCTTCAGGTGCGCACGTTTGGTTTCCTGGACTATGACGACGGGCGCATCGTGTCGGAGCACCCCGTCGTACAACAGGGGTTCCATCTCGATACGGTGTGGTGGGCGTTTGGCCACTTCCACTTTGGACTGTACATGCCGCTCACGACGCTGACGCACCTCTTGGACGTGTCGCTTTTTGGCCACTGGGCGGGCGGGCACCATCTGAGCAGTGTGCTGTTGCACGCGCTCAACAGCGTGCTGCTGTTTCTGGCCCTGTCGAGGCTCACGGGCGCTCCCTGGCCAAGCCTGGCGGCGGCGGCGCTCTTCGCGGTGCATCCCTTGCGTGTGGAATCCGTGGCGTGGGTCGCTAGTCGCAAAGACCTTGTGAGCGGAGTTTTTTTTATGTTCGCGCTGCTGGCCTACGCACGGTTTGCCGGGCGTCCCACGGTACGCGCGATGCTGCCGGTGATCGCCTTCTATGCGGCCGCGCTGCTCAGCAAGCCCACCGTGTTGCCATTGCCTCTGGTCTTGTTGTTGCTGGACTGGTGGCCGTTGCAGCGCATGGACACTTCGAACCTGCGGGCCTGGCGCCATTGCATTAAACTGCTCCTGCTCGAGAAGCTCCCGCTGTTTCTCCTGGGGTTGGGCGCGGCCCTTATCACGCTAATGGCAGAGCATTCTCTCGAAACACTGCCTGACTTCGAGACCTTTCCCCTGGCGTGGCGCTTGGAGAATGCCCTGCTCAGCTTGGTGCGGTACCTCGGCCATTTCCTGTGCCCCCTCTCCTTGTCCATCCATTATCCACAGGTGCTGGAGTGGCTGGGGACCCTGGCCGTCGTGGGGGCGGCGCTGCTGTTGATGTTCTTGACGCTGGCGGTGTTGCTGTTGCGGCAGCGGCGCTATCTCGCCGTGGGCTGGCTCTGGTTCGTAGTGCTGCTGGTCCCGGTCATCGGCATCGTGCAGTTCGGCAGCGCGTCGATGGCGGACCGCTTCATGTACCTGCCGCAAATTGGATTGAATGTTATGCTGGTGTGGGGATCGTTCGATTTGGTCCGCACGGCCCGGCAGCGCCGCGTGCTTGGCGGTGTCTGGGTCAGCGTGATTCTGGTGCTTGCGCTGTTGACGTGGTGGCAAACGGGCTTCTGGCGGGACACGCGCACGGTGTTTACGCGGGCGCTGGCCGCGACGCAGGACAACGATGTGGCGTATTCCAAACTGGGGGATCTGGCGCTGGCCGCGGGGCGCGCGGAGGAGGCGCTTGGGCTGTTTCAGCGGGCGGCGGAGATCCGGCCGGAGAACCCGGAGGCCCACTACAATCTTGGGTGTGCATTGCTTGATCTCGGCCGCGATGCCACTGCGGCGGCTGCCTTCGCGCGGGCGGTGGAAAGTAGACCGGACAACGCGGGTTACCAAATGAATCTGGGGGTCGCTCAACTCAAGCTCGGCCAGACCGACGCCGCACTGGCCCGACTGGCGGAAGCGGTCCGGCTTGCTCCGGACCATGTCAATGCCAGAATCAACTATGGCGTGGCCCTCCTGCGGGCCGGGAGAATCCCGGAATCTATTCAGCACCTCGAGGAGGCGGTGCGCCTGGAGCCGGGTAATGCCACCGCGGGGGCCAATCTTGCGCTTGCGCTGCAACATCAGCGGCAGCCTTAGCGGCGAATGGGAAGCATGGCCTACCCACAGACCTTCTCCTTGTGCCGCGGGCCGTCGGGGAATGATTCCCTTGCGCATCACGTTTCCTGAGTAGTCGCGCGCTCGGCGAGCGAGCGACCACTGGGAATCGAGCATGCTGCACAAGGGATTTCGCATAGACGATTATCTGCCGACCGAGGTGTTGCTTCGGATTTTCCATGATCCGCGGCAGCCGCGCGAAAAACGGTGGGCGGCACTCCTCGCCTTGGGGAGCAAGGGGGATGGCGAAACCTACGCGGTCATCCAGGAGGCGCTCACGTCGCCGGATGCGCAATTGCGCCGCTACGCGCTCGAAGCGATGGTGCGGCATCCTCGGGCGCGCGAGGCGGAACCGGCCTTGCTGGCGCTGCTCTTCGACCTCGACGATCATGTCCGGCAGACAGCGTGCAAGGTCTGTGGCCAGCTTGGCCTGGAAAGCGCGCATGACGGCATCCTCCAACTGCTGAAATCGGAGAGCCCGGAGATTCGTGACGTGGCGCTGAATACCCTTGGCCACCTCTGGCGCGAGCCCGACTTCGAGCGGGTATTCGATTTGTATCGCCATGATGGCCGGCGCACCGTCCGCATTGCCGCCGCCAAGACGCTGCGCTCGCGCGCCAGTGCCCGGACGTGGCGCAAGCTTTTCGGGGCCTGGTCCGTTGATCGTGAAGCGCGGCACCGGCTGTGGAGTTGCGAACTGGCCTCGCAATTTGGCGGGCGCGCCGATGTGCCCGTTGTGCGGCCGCTTCTCGACGACAGAAACCGGAACGTGCGCATCGCCGCAGAACGCAGCCTGCGGGTCCTCACGGCCAGTTAGTGCGGGCGCGAGCGGAGGTCACTGGAAGCGAAGTCCTTCGCCTGCGCCCCTTCAGGGCGCGCAAGGGGGGAGACGTCTACGATCCGGGGGTTCCGCTATGCTGCACCCCCGGCAACTTGCGGACGCCCCTCCGGGGCTGTTTGCGGAGGCTCCTCCTCCGGGGCTGAGGCGCGTATTCCCATGTCGCATTTTCGGGTCCCCCCTTGTATCATGCTGCGCGATCGAGTAGATGGACTTGATGGACAGGAGGGGCCAGGCGCCCCGAGGGGTGGCGAACACCGTGACTATGATTGATGATTCCTGGTATGTCCGCGATGTTCCTCTGCCGGAGCGAGTCTCAGCGGGCGGTGTGGTGGTGCGCATTGCAGAGGGTGGATTGCTGGTGGCGCTTGTGCGGGAGATCGATGCGGGCGAGGTGTTGCAAGGGTATGTCCTGCCCAAGGGCGGCGTGGATCCACATGAGTCCATCGAGCAGGCGGCGTTGCGCGAGATTGATGAAGAGGCGGGACTGACAGATGTCACCGGCCTGGGTGAATTGAGGGTCATCGAGCATAAGGACCATCTGAAGAAGTACTGGGCGATTTGCCACTATGGCCTCTATCTGACAGCGCAGGTGGAAAGCCATATCAAGGACGTGGAGCATCATTTCGATTTCGGCTGGTTTCCGCTCGAGGCGCCGCCAGAGATGTTCTGGCCGTGCGAGCGAAAGATGCTGGAGCAAGAGCGTAACCGTGTTTATGATCTGGTCATTGCGCGGCAGAACCCGAAACCGCGGAAGAAGTTCTTTATGTAGCGGGTTCTGGAAGCATGCGCGGTCCGGAATGACTGAGCCTTGCCGTCCCGTCTGTATGGCAGAAGGGTGCGCACTCAAGGCCTGACCAAGAGCAGGGAGGGATCGGACATGGCTGGGGAACGTGCAGTGCCGCGTTTGGAAAGGAACGACGTGTTGTTTCTGGGCGCATTCGCGCTGCTGAAATTCGTTGTGAACGCGGGGACGACGACAGGGTATGGGTACTTCCGCGACGAACTCTACTACCTGGATTGCGCCAACCACCTGGCCTGGGGCTATGTTGATCATCCGCCGCTCTCCATCGCCATCCTGGCCGCGTTTCGAGCGGTATTTGGCGAGAGTCTGTTTGCGGTGCATCTCCCGGCCATCCTGGCGGGTTGCGCCACCGTCGTGCTGGCCGGGCTGATCGCGCGGCAAATGGGCGGGGGCCGCTTCGCGCAGGCCGTTGCCTGTCTCTGCGTCATCATCGCGCCCGTGTTTCTGGTCATGGGCACGTTCTTTTCGATGAACCCGATCGACCAGTTTTTCTGGGCGCTGGCCACCTATGTGCTCGTGCGCTTGATCGTGACGGACAACCCACAGCTCTGGCTGTGGTTTGGCGTCGTGGCGGGCTTCGGGCTCCTGAACAAGATCAGCGTGCTCTTTCTGGGTTTTTCGGTGGTGGTGGCCATGGCCCTCACGCCGCACCGGAAGTATTTCTTGGACAAGCATCTATGGCTTGGCTGCGTGATTGCGCTGGCGATCTTCGTGCCGCACCTTATTTGGCAGGTGCTGAACGGCTGGCCAACGATTGAATTCACCCGCAATGCCGCGTTGGGCAAGAACCTGGCCGAGGGCCCTTTGAGCTTTTTCCTCCAGCAATTCCTGATGACCAATCCCATCACTGTCCCCCTGTGGCTGGGCGGTCTCTACTTTGGCTTGTTCCATCCCCAGGGCAAGCGGTTCCGCTGGCTGGCGCTGGCCTTTGTCATTGTCTTCCTGCTGCTCTCGCTCAGCTATGGCAAGGGCTATTATCTGGCCCCGGCCTTTCCCGTGGTCTTTGCCTTGGGCGGCGTTGGGTTCGAGCACCTGACCGTGCGCCGCCGGGCCCCACGCGTGATCTATGCGTCCCTGCTGGCCACGTTTGGGGCGTTGTTCGCTCCCTATGTGTTGCCGGTGCTGCCGATCGACACGTTTCTTCGCTTCCAATCGGCGATTGGCATCACGACCCCGCGGCAGGAAGTGGGCCATACGGGCGCCATCCCGCAGCATTTCGGCGATCGTTTTGGCTGGCCTGAAATGGTGGCGCTGGTTGCGAAGGCCTATCAGGAATTGCCCGCGGTGGACCGCCAGCGCTGCGGCATTCTCACGAGCAACTATGGCGAAGCAGGCGCCATCAATTTCTTTGGGCGTGAGCATGGATTACCGCGCGC
>JACPGD010000046.1 GCA_016182645.1 Candidatus Hydrogenedentota bacterium
ACGCCCCGTCGCATCCCCCACATGCAGTATCCGGCGCGCGGAGTGACCACCTTCCCGCGTATAAGACCACGCCCCGTTCGCATCCTGATCAAAAACAACACCTGCTTCCTCGATCAGCACGCGCTGGACCAGCGCGGGCCCTTCTTCCGCCAGTAGCCGGACCGCCGCGGGCAAACAACACCCCGCGCCCGCGGCCAGCACATCCTGTACCAGCAGGTCAGTGGAATCGTTGGGGCCGCGCGACACGATGCCCCCCTGCGCGTAGCGGGTGTTGCTCTCGTCGGGCGAAGCAGGCCGCGTGATGACCAGCACATTGAAGCTACCGCTCTGCGCCACGCGCAGGGCCGCCGCCGCCCCCGCGACTCCGCAGCCAATAATCAATACGTCCGTTTCAATGCACATGGGGCGGTATCTTAGGCGACCGGACGGGGAACATTCACGTTTTTGGGGGGGCGGGACCCAGCAGCAGGACTTGACCTTCAGCGGTGGGCACTACGATTTCGCTCGCCCCATCGGCATCAAGATCCGCCGCGATGGGCGGCCCCAGGGCAGCGCCAAGCTGGGCGCGCCAGACAAGCCGCGCGGAACCCGCATCATCGCCCAGCGCAACCAGCTCCCCATGGGAAGTGCCAAAGACAAACTCGTATCGGCCGTCATGGTCCACATCGCACGTGATGGCGTCGGCAGCGGCCGCTTCCAACGGGAACTCCCAGCGAAGGCTCCCGTCATCAATATTGACGCAGGCGAACATTCCGTTTTGCCGCCCGAAGCCCATTAGCCAATTCCCCTCGGGCGTCTGCAGAAATGCCTCCGCGCCGCTTCGCGCCTCGCCCGGCATCGGAATCTTGTACCACAGCGGCGCCGCACGCAACGTCATGATTGCCTGAAAATAATGTCCGCTCATCAGCGCCACGAGCGGATCCGCCCCCTGCCGCTCCAAAATCGCCGGCAGCGTGTACAGCCCCTGGCACGGCTGGCTGAAGATCGTCGGGGGGAACAACGGCCCAAACAATCCCTCGCCCGATTGCCCCGCCGCCACACAGTAGTAATCGGGATTCGTGAACACCAGGTCGTCCTTTGTGTCACCGTCGAAATCAACCACCGACGCCAGATTCACGCTGGGTCCCCAATAGCGCTCAATCCCCGGCGTCTCCCCACGCTCCCACACGACCTCTCCCGTCAGCCCGTCCAGCACCACACTGCGTACCACCGGCGTGCCCGCCCAAAGATAAATGTCGGACGTCACCTTGCCGGTGAAGCGGCCGGCGCGCAGATAGGCCGTGCGCGGTTGCGGCAGCCCGGCACGCTCCGTGGGCGGCAGTGTGGCTTCCCACAACGCGTCATCGTTCGCCCGGGGCCGAAGCGCGCGCACGCGCGGCAAAGCGCCGGGCGCTGCGGTGGCCAGAATCAGTTCGGTGGTTTGATCTCCGTCCAAATCCGCGCAGGCCGGCAGCGTCGTGGACTCATAGCGGCGCGCAACCTCGAATTCGCTCCCATTCCACGACAGCACGCGCACCTCGGGCGCCTGGAACAGCAGCAGTTCATTCCGCGCATCGCCCATCAGATCCGCGGCGAGCAGTTGTGGCATCGGCGGTCCCAGCACGGCGGGCGCCTTCGAGAAATCCGGGCCCGGTGCGTGTTCAGGCGGCTGCCAGGGCGTCAGCGAGACTGTCCCCTCAACCAACGCCACCGTGTACCGCGCCTCACCTTCGCGCACAATCGGTGTCCCGTCGGCACGCGCGGCCCGCGCGCTCCCCGGCCGCTCCCAGAGGATCGGCAACGCTCCCTCGCGCACTTGCGCCAGCACCGCGCCCTCGGTCTGCGTGCGGGTCGGCTCCAACACGCGGTTCCCGAGCAGTTCCGCCCGGCCGTCAGCATCAAGATCTTGCAGCACCTCCGCCACGACATCGGACAGCCGGTACTTCAACACCCCCGTCAAAACATCATACACGCGCGTGAGCCAGCGCCCCTCGTTTTCCGAATTGAACATCGAAACAACAACTTCAAGCTGTCCGTCGCCATCCAGATCGGCATAGGGCGGCTCGGGCCACGTGCTGGCCACTTTGCCTGTCGTCACACTTTCCGGCCAGCCATAATGCCATGCCTCCACCATCTTGCCCGCCTGGTTCAGCAGCACCTCGTGATGTTGCGCGAAATTGGCAAGGCAGAGGAAGTCCTCGCGCCCGTCCCTGTTCAAATCCACAAACCGGTTCAGGCCATAACTGCGCACGTTCCCGGGTGACACGTCCCACTGTACGAAATGCTTGACGGCCCCAGTTTCCGCGTCCAGAAACCACATCCGGCTGTGAGTTTCGACCACCAACTCCTTCTTGCCGTCCCCATCCAAATCGCTTTGCAACAGCGACGGAAAACAAGTGTACTGATCAAAATCATAGCGCCAGCGCTGGACCGGGGCCGCGCCGGGCGCGGGAAATTCGAACAGCGCGATGTAGCCGTTCTTGGGGTCGGGCGGATACGCGTGCATCATCACGATGATCTGCTCGTGCACGGCCCCCGGCACATATTGGCCTGCGTACACCTGCCACCAATACGACATGGGGTCCACGTCATACCGCCAGCGCACGGCCCCCGTCTCGAGTTCCACTAGCACCGCCGCCCCATACGGCATCGCCGCCCGCCCGGCTTGCAGCAGGACCTCGATCTTCCCGTCCCCCTCAAGATCGCGCACCGCGGCGATGCTGTCAAAGTTCAGTCCCGGCGGATGCACGTTCCAGCGTACTGCGCCCGTCCCGGCGGATGCACGTTCCAGCGTACTGCGCCCGAGGTGTCGTAGCAGTGCAATGCCCCGGCCACGATGGCCAGCGCCCGCTGTTCCCCATCGGGCAACGCCACCGGCGTCAGCGCCGCCTGACTCCGGCCCAGATCGAAGCGCGCCAACACCTCCGGCGCTGCCGCCATGCGTCCCGCCAAAGGCTGGATCGCCGTGAGTTGCGGGTTCTGACGCGGCTCCGGCCAATCGCCCGCCGCAGTCAAGAAAAGGATCAGGCATGTCAGGTTGGTCGTCATCGCATTCCAAGTAGTCGCGCGCTCGCCGAGCGCGCGACTTGCCTCGGCTTCTATTCTGGAGTGTGTGAGAAGGACCAGTCGCGCGCTCGGCGAGCGCGCGAATACTTCCGGGGAATTAAAACCCAAAGGACGGAAGAGACACAAACGACGCAGAGGACGAAGGAACCCACGCTGCAAAACGTCAACAGTTGCGTGCGGCAGCGCGCGGCAGTTACCATGCACGCATTCCCCGCTCAAGTGCGGGTGCTTTCTCTTCCCCCCAACTCCAACGGACATCTTCATGGCAGATCAATTCATATTCACCATGCTCGGGCTCGACAAACGCTACGGCCAGAAGCAGGTGCTCAAGGACATCAACCTGTGTTTCTTTCCCGGCGCGAAGATTGGCATCGTCGGCGAGAACGGCGCGGGGAAGAGCACCGTCTTGCGCATCATGGCGGGCGAGGACAAAGAATTCGACGGCCAGGCCGTGCTCTCCAAGGGCTATCGCTCCGGCCACGTGCCGCAGGAGCCGCGCCTCGACGCTGACGTGACCGTACGCCAAGTGCTCGAAGGTGCCTTCGGCGAAACCATGCAACTCCTGCAAGAATACGAGGGTCTCACCGCAAAAATGGGCGAGCCGATGTCCGACGAAGAGATGGAAAAAGCCATCGAGCGCATGGGCGTGTTGCAGGACAAGCTCGAGGCCGCGGACGCCTGGAACATGGACACGCGCCTGAAACAGGCCAGCGAGGCGCTGATGTTGCCGGACGAGGATCGGCAGATTGGGACATTGAGCGGCGGCGAGAAGCGGCGCGTCGCCCTGTGTAAAGCCCTTTTGGAACACCCCGACCTGCTCCTGCTCGATGAGCCGACCAATCACCTCGACGCGGAAACGGTGGATTGGCTCGAAGAGCAATTGCGCGAGTATCCGGGTACCGTCATTGTCGTCACGCACGACCGTTACTTCCTCGACCACATCACCCGCTGGATCCTCGAACTCGAAGGCGGGCACGGCATCCCCTGGGAGGGCAACTACAGTTCCTGGCTCGAGCAAAAACTGGCCAAACTCTCCGCCGAGGAAAAGAAGCACTCGCCGCGCGCCCGGGCCCTTGATCATGAACTGGCCTGGATTCGCATGAGCAATAAAGATCGCCATGAATTGGCCCGCTTACGCATCGCGCAATACGAGCAATTGCTCGCGCGCGAATCCGCGGCGAACAAAGGCGATTCCGCCATGATCCAGATCGCGCCCGGCCCGCCGCTCGGCGATCAGGTCATCGAATTCCACGAGGTCGCGAAGAGCTACGACGGCCGCGCGCTGTTTCAAGGCTTGTCCTTCAAGGTGCCCAAGGGCGCCGTTGTCGGCATTATCGGCCCGAACGGCACCGGCAAGACCACGCTCCTGCGGCTAATCATGGGGATGGAACAACCCGATGGCGGTACAGTGACCGTCGGGCCGTCCGTGCGCCTGTCCTACGTCGAGCAGGAGCGCGCGAGTATCCAGGGCGATGTCAGTCTCCTCGAGGAAGTGGGCGGCGGACTGGACGAAATCACCATCGGCAAGCGCAAGATTCCCATTCGCCAATATCTATCACGCTTCGGCTTCAAAGGCGCCGACCAACAAAAGCA
>JACPGD010000047.1 GCA_016182645.1 Candidatus Hydrogenedentota bacterium
CGCCGCAGCCGGGCGATGATCAGCGCCGGCAAAAGCGTGTCCAAATCAATCGCCACGACCAGATGGGGTCTGCTCCGCAGGCCGTGCCAAATGCTCCGCACAATGAATTCCGCGAAGACCAGCGGTTCGACCAGGCGCGATTTCGGCAAATTTCTCGACCGCAATTCGAGCAAGACATTGCGGATGTGTGGCCGCGCCTCTTCCGGCGTACGTTGGTCCCGCGGCCGCGTCTTAATTAGCGTGACCTCATGGCCCCGCGCCACCAGTCCATCAATGAACAACCTCACCGGCAACAGCAGGAACGGCACGAACGAAATCCGAAGGAATAGAACCCGAGCGCCCTCACTCTTCAATTCATCCTTCATCCCTCATCCTTCATCCTTCCCTTAACGCCTTCCACGCATATTCCCCGCCCGTTCAGCACGCGCTCCGGCTTTTCCACTTGCTCGATGCCCTCGATCCGGCTGTCCAAAAATGGACGCTGTTCAACCTCCACAAACCCCGCCACCGTGACGTGATGCACCAGCGACTGCGCGTCGTACATCCACTTGTGCGAATGGAAATCCTTCAGCGCCGTGTACACCCGGTAGGGCGCGCTCCCGGAGGGCGCCTGCGGCGCGCGATACATCAGTCGGATATTCAACAGATCCGCCGGCGTCTCCGCTCGGTGCTCCCCGTACGGCGCATCGTCGGTCTTTCCCGCCAGGTAATCTTCGACGACCGACCGCAGATCCGGGAGCACCAGCCGCAGTACGCCCCCTGGCTCGAGCACACGATAGCACTCTTTCAGCAGGCGCTGTGCTTCGGTCTGATACAAGTGTTCCATCAAATGCGACGCGAAGATGGCCGACATCGAGTTGTCCGGGTACGGCAGGGGTTTCTTTAGGTCGAAGGACACAATATTCGGGGCATAGCGCTTCCCGCTGTGATCCGGCGGCAGCAACCGCAACCCCTGAATCACCCGCCGCAGCACCGGATACTGGCTCAATCGCGCGTTCCAGGAGCCGTCTACATTGATCCAGCCCTCGGGCGTAATGTGTCCACAACCCAAATGAAGTTTCTTGATGGAAGGTGGCATCGAGTTTTTCAGACCTCAAAAAAAACCAGAGGCCCGCAGAAAATCGCGGGCCGAACGGCATCTTTTATAGCCCAAGCGACAGCCGAGGTGCAATTCCTGGGGAACCGCCCGCACCAGCCCTGGCCAAAACGACTTGGGCACGGCACCCCAACTTTTTCGTCAATTGAACCTAAAAACAGCAGTCCAATCGCAGATGACGCCGATGTGCGCAGATGCAAATGGCAGTATCATCTTGAAAAAGCATGAGTTGACGCGATTATTTGTGGATCGGAATTCAATCCAGTGTTTCACCGGGATAGTTTCACCCCACCGGACAAAAAAGTCCATGCACATCTGCGAATATCTGCGTAATCTGCGATTCAAATGCCTCTTCTTGGTTGAAATCTTTGGGGATCCTTTTTCGCGAGCATGTTTTCCCGGAATTCACGATGGACCGGCTAGCGTAATCTCATAGCGCAGGACATTGCGCATTTCCACGGGACGCACCTGGACGGTGCTTCCGGGCGTGGTGAAATCGGGCGCCAGCGTGGGTTGGCGCCAATCGGGGAATTCAAGGGCAATGCGACGATCCCGGGTGAGCATTGCGGCCGCCGCGGTGGCGCGCTCCTTTTCCTGCGTTCGCGCGAGCGCGCCGAGCTTGATCTCGAACGCGCCGCGCGGTTTCTTCACTTCATAGACCTGCAACGGCCCGCCGGCTTCGCGCATAATCGCCAGGGCGCCATCAGTGATCACCGGACCGAAATCCACGCGGGACTCGCTGGAAAAGTACTCATATTCCGCGCAGTGCACCCTGTCTAGGATCACGCCGTCCTGGATCGCCCGGTACTCGAGAAAATCGTCCGGACCTTTCACGAGGTAGCCCAGCGGTGGGAGGGTATACCCCTCGATCTCCCAATTCTGCGTGCACCGGTTGATCCAGGCACGTGCCCCGTTTGAGAAACTCACGATCGGGCAATTGATGTCGTCGCCGTGAAAGTCCACACGGTCCAGGCGGCTCAGCCCAAGCATCTTGTGAAAGCCCTTCGTCATGTAATAGACCTGCAGCCGGCCTGCCACGTCTTCCTGGTCTGTCCCTGAATACACGGACACGCCCTGGGCCCTGCCAAACAACATGGCCGCGTTCACCATGTCGGTATCGTAATGGTCGAGCGGATAATAGATGCCCATATTGAGCAACCGCTCGCGATGGATCTGATCGATGAACGGATAGTACTGCCACTTCGCCGAGTGGATGCCCAGTTCTTCTGGCGGGCGCCAGTCCATGAACCAGCCGCCGTCCATCAGCCCCGCGTAGTCCTCCCCGCCGCCCTCCGACCAGATCGGAACATTGCCCAGGTACTCGCGCGCGAAATCGAACAGCGCCTTCTCTCCCTTCATCTGCTCCCACGCGCCGTGGTGGCCGGCCTGATGGTCGAAGTAGTGGTGCGGCGCCTTCGAGGCATGCACGTCGAGGTACAGTCCCGTCGGGCCGATTTCCTCACGGGTGATTTTCAGGTTCGAGTATCGCGTCGAGGAACTGGGAACCCAGTCGTTTTCGCCTTGATCATTCCGGAACTCGTGGCCCAGGACGCCCATCACCCGCTTCGTGGCGAAGGGCACATACAACTCCGGCAAGAGCCAGCTCGACGACCAATAGCCCCGCACCATCTTGCCGTTGTCGCGGTATTGAACCAGTTCCGGCGCCCAGCCCTCCATTTTGCGCGGGCCTTCCTTGAAGGAATCGAGGTAGATATCGTACACGGCATAGAGCGCGCCGTATTTCGCCACGCGCTCCCGGTCGCCGGGAGTGGGGGAGTACGAGAGCCAGACAAAGTCGCGCGCGCCGCGCCCGGCCCATTCCTCGAGGAAATCCTCGTAGCGTTCCAGGATGGGGTAAGCCGTCATGACGCCCACCCGGCCGGGCAATTGGGCCAACGTCGGCGGGGCGGGAATCTTGATGGTGCTGCGATACTCGGCGATGGCCTCCTGCGGGTCCTTGGCCGTGAACCACAGGCGGTAAGTCGTGGGGGATTCGCAGTAGGTGAACAGGTCGTAGCGCCCAAGTGCCGGATCATAGCGGAAGCCCTTGGCCGGGCCTTCTGTGGCCTGCAATTCGGTCAGGCCGTTGGCAAAGATCCAACACCACGCCTTGCACGTGTTGTAGTTGTGCTCCACCTCGAACGCCCGCGGCTGGTCTAACACGTACATGCGCCCGAAAAACATCCGCCGCGCCTCGAGTCCCTCGCCGGTGTGGTCCCCGATCCCCAACCGGTCCAGGTGTTGACCCTCGCCCTGCATTTCCACTTGCACGCGCACGGCGCGGTCCTGCGGTTCCATCCACAAGGTCACGATCACCCGCGTGGGCACGCTCAGATCGGGGTGCCGCAATACATGCTCCGCCACGATCCGCGCGCCGTCCAGCCGGCAATGCACCGACTCGAGGCGAAAGCCTTCGGCGAGCTTGTTGATGTGTACATAGAATCCGTTGAAGGCGATCCGCCGTTCGCCCACTTGGACAAGGACGGGAGCGTTGATCACGCCCGTGCTGTTGTCAATCCGGACTTCAATTGTTTCATCACCGCTCCAGGATAGGTGGAGTTGGTTTCCTTCTTCGTGGGCCGCGACCGTCGCAGACTGGCTTTCCGCGCCGCTGCTCACGGCCTGAAACAAGAGCACGAACAAAGGGGTCAAGCGAGCGAGATTACGAGATGACATGGGTC
>JACPGD010000442.1 GCA_016182645.1 Candidatus Hydrogenedentota bacterium
ACCCAGCCCGGCATGACGTTGGCAAAGGAGGGCACTAGACCCAACGCCTCCGCACGTGCGTCGAAACAGGCCATTTCCTCGTTTTCCCCGCACGCGCCGATACTCACCACCAGGGTCTCGGCCGGCCAAGGGGCCGGGGCCACAGGCTCCGTTTCCGCGACCAAAAGCACCACGTCTTTCGGGCCCGGCGTGGCATTGCCCAGCGCTTTCATCATCATCATGCCGCCGGCCCGGCCCGTCAGTTCACTGACCAGCGAATCCTGCCCCGCCACCCAGAGACGTCCGCCCTCGACCAGCCGCGCGGCACACCCCTCGGCCGTCTCGGCCATCGCCGGAAGGTCCGCACGGCAGGCCTCCAGCGCGCCGATCGTGCGCTCAATGTAAGAACTTCCACCGCTGGCCGCACCGCACAAACCAGTAAGCAATAACAGCACATGGCCCATACGTCCCTCCGGTCCTTGTTGTCCCTGCTGTCCTTTACGTCCTTTACGTCCTTTCTCCCAAACCCAGCCGCAGCCCCGCGCACACAATCAGGCAAATCCCAAACGCGCACACGACCGTTGCGCCTGTGGGCAAGTCCCACTGGTACGAGGCAATGATCCCGGCCACACTGGTCATGATCCCGCAGAACCAGCCCACGAACAACCGCGCGCCCACGCCTCGGGCCAGGAAGACCGCGCACACCGACGGCACAATGAGAAACGAGAACACCAGCAGCACCCCCGCCAAGTCCACCGAACTCGTCACCACAACGCCGAAGGTAGCATAAAACACGAAGTCCCACCAGCGCACGTGCCGTCCCTCCTGGAACGCCCGCTCGGGATTGTGCGAGATGAGCAGCAGCGGTTTGCGCACCATCCAGTGGAGGACGCCGATGACGCTGTACAGCCCGAAAATTTTGGCAATCTCCGGCCAATCCACAAAGAGAAGGTGGCCCACCAGCAGGGCCTGTAACTCTTCGCTACCTTCCGGCGCGCGGCTGAGCACGAGGATTGCGCCGGCCGCCGCCACGGCATACACAATACCCACAAGGGCCTCTTGCGGGACCAGCGGCTTGCGCAATCGCGTCAACGCAAAGGCCGCCGCGCCAAGCAAGGTGAACGCCAGCGAGATGAAATAATTCTGTGTGGTGTGCAGCCCATACCCCACCAACATCCCCAGCGTCGCACCGAGCGCGGCCACTTGGGCCAGCGCCAGATCGACAAAGATAATGCCGCGCTGAATCACGTGCAGGCCCAGGTAGACGTGGATGCCCGTTAGAATGGCGCAGGCCAGAAACGGCAGCTTCATCAAATCAAGAAAATCGGACATTTCATTCGCCTAGTGCTGCTGCAGCGCGGCCGCAAGCGCTTTGACATTGTGATCCACCATCGCGAGGTAGTCCGTCGCATCTTTCTGGTCCTTTACGGACTGGCTCAACATCACCACCCGGCCGCCCGTGCGCTGTGCAAGCGCATCCGAGGCTTTCGTGGGGAAATAGGCCGCCTGCGCGATGATCTTCACGTTGTTCTGCTTCATGTATTGTTCGAGAAACTCCGTCCGCTTCGGCGTCGGTGGAATACCCGGCTTGGGTTCCAGGAATTTGTCCATCTTCAAGCCCAAGAACTGCATCAGGTACGGCCACTCATTGTGATACCCGATGATCTCCGTGCCCGCATGGGGCGCCATTGCCGCCTTCCACTCCGGCAGCTTCGCGTCGAGCCTGGCCTCGAAGCCCGCCAGATTCTTCGCGTAATCCACCGCATTCGCCGCATCGATCTCCTCCAACTTGGCGGCTATCGTCCGCGCTATCCGACGGCCGTTCTCCGGCTCAAGCCAATAGTGCGGGTTGCCATACGCGTGGATGTCCCCTTGCGCGCGTGTCACGGTGTTGTCCGGCACTTCCAGCAGGGGAACGCCCCTGGAAACATCCAGTTCCTTGGCGCCGCCGGGCCGGATCTGCGGGTTGCCCGCCGCATCGACCAACGGTCCTCGCCAAACTTCCAAGTCCAGGCCCGCGTGGATGAACAGATCCGCCTTCTTGACACGCAGGATGTCGCTCGGCTTGGGTTCAATGAAATGGGGATTGAACTGCGGTGCCGCCACCGACGACACCGCGACATGGTCGCCGCCGACGGACTTCGCCAGATCCGCGAATGTGCTGAGCGTCGTCACCACTTTGAGCGCGGCGTCAGATCGGGGCGCGGCGCCCAGCGCCGTGGCGCACAACGCGACGCCTAGAGTTGCTGAATGCCATCGCATGGTCATACTCCTTCGGGTCATTTCAGTTGATGTTTGTGGGTCCCCGCGGCAAACCCGGCCTGAAGATAGACACGGTTATCGTCGGCGCCTTGTCCAGAATCCACGTGTTGGTACTGCAGCCGCAGCCGGGCGAATTCGCTTTGATAAAACGTGAGGTACGCGCTCAGTGCCTGGTCCGCATCATCGCCACGCCACCGCAAATACGTGACCGGCTCCACATAGTCGTAGCGCAGACCCGTGCCGAAGCGCGGCGAGAGGCGGTAGTCAATCAGCGAATAGAAGCCCCAGGGGTTCTCGGCATAACGCGTGAACGCCGCCGCCAGCGTGTCCGGCAGCGCGAGTTCGGGCGCCTCCCCGCCGGCCAGTGCCTGTGCGTTGCCGATGAAGCGGCCCACATCGCCGACGAAGGTGTTGAGATTCGTGAGCGCGACCCCGCGGTTCAAGGCACCGGTCTCGCGCCTGTCCTGGTAGTAGAGTTCGCTCTGCCACTTCAATCTGTTCACGGGGGTGAAGAAATGCGTCAGGGTCAAATCCAGCCCCAAGGCGTTCACCTCGTCTCGGGCATCGGGATCCGCCGAGCCGCGCAGCCACGTGGCGCCCAGTTCAAGGTTGGTCACGTCCGACGGTTCCCAGTAGTTTTTCAGGTGCGCGTACACCGTCGGACGCCGCCGCGTCTCCCCAAACATCTGGCCATCCTCGCCCGCGCCCCCTTCCAGCAGGCCGAGGGTCAGCTCCTGCGTCAACGGGTCCGCGAATTGCGGCAGAAACCGCGAGATTTCGACGCCCGTCTTCGCGAACCCTTCCAGCCCCAGGTAGCGTTCCACCACCAGCGGCTCATCGGCCGTGTCCAGTTGGTCCCGGTGTAACGCGGACGCCTTGCCAATCTTGGGGCGAAGGCGCCCGCCTTTCACCACGAGTTCGTACGGCAACCCAAGGTAGGTAATGTACGCTTCCTCGATGGCCGCTTCTTCAAAATCCGAAAAGGTGACGGTCGCGTCAAAGCGTGTGAAGGGATCTACGTCGCCCCCGAGAATCAACTCGAGTTCACGAACGCTCAGACGATCATTGCCCTCCTCATCGTCCTGGCGTTGCGAAAGGGTCTCCGTGATGTCCACAAAGGCCCCAATCTCGGGCAGAATACTCAGCGCCCCTTTCGCGCCACCCGCCGTGGGCGCCGCGGCCGCGGCAGGCGACGGCGCCGGTACAGGCGCCGCGGGCGCCATTTGGCCGCGGAGCTGCTCATTCTCATTTTTCAGGACGTCAATCTGGCTCTGCTGACCCGCCACGGTCTCTTGCAGACCTCGGACCATCTCCTGCAGCGCCTTGAGTTGCTCCGCGACCTGCGACAACCCCGTCGGCGGCGTCTCTTGCGCCGCCCCACAAATCGGGAGGCTTGACACCACTACAAAAAGGCAAGAACACAAGAAAGTAGGGGAAAATCTCCTCATGAAAACACCTCGCCTGCGGCGACGGGTGGTCCGAAGCCGCGTTGCCTGCCTGCCAATAGGAAAAGGGAGATGTTCAGGCGGCAGGCGGCGCGCGCAGGTGCGGAGAGGTGGCGAGAATCAGATCGCTGACAGGCGCCGTGAATCGCGGGAGTTCGTCCTGAGAATCATCAGGCGTTAGCGTGACCGCAACTGCTAGATCGCACGCACTCATGTCGCGCTGGGCGTGACAAAAGGCACAGAACTGCGCAACAGCATGAACGTCGGCGCCACCATGGTGGTGCGGCACCAGCACGCAGAGCAGCACCGCGGCCAGCGTGAGGCAGGCCGCCAGTTGCCACACTGCATTCTTTTTGCTCGCGACGTTCATTCGAGGTCCCGCCATGGGCGTATGATAGCGGATCAGCGCTCCCCCCAACAACAAGTCGGTAGTTCCATGAATGGCCGCCTAGCCACCCGCGCCCCCGCAAAGGTCTCTTCCCAGCGGCTGGTCGTCCTCCAGGTCCTTTGGTCTCCTTTTCGTCCCTTGCTCCTCGCAGACAGGCGCAGAGTTGTGTCATAATGCCATTATAAGGTGATCGTATATGACAGAGTACCTCAACCGCGAGATCACGCCCCGCTTGCTGCGCGCCCTCCAGCAATTGCCCGTGGTCGTCCTGTCCGGACTGCGCCAGGCAGGCAAGAGTACACTTCTCCAGCGGGAGGAGGCGATCATTGCGGGGAGACGGTACCGGACGCTCGATGACTTTGCGACCCTGGCCACGGCCCAGGCGAGCCCCGAAGCCCTGCTGGGGGATGCCGCCATCCTCGACGAGGTGCAGCGTTGCCCGGAACTGCTGATGACCATCAAGAAGAATGTGGATGAACACCGGCAGCCGGGGAGGTTTATCCTTTCGGGGTCAGCAAACCTGACCCTCCTGGGCCACGTTTCCGAAACACTGGCTGGCCGTGCGCTCTATCTCACGCTGCACCCCATGACCCGGCGCGAGCAACGCAATCAGACGGCCAAAACGCCATTTCTCACCACCTTTATCCAGTCCCAGGCATTGCCTGCCGGGCCGGCAGCGCCGGTCACCGACCGCGAAGTCTTGACCGGCGGACTGCCCCCAGCGTGCCTTGGTCCCGCGGCGGCGGTGGATGAATGGTTCCGCGGCTACGTGCAAACCTACGTGGAACGGGACGTGCGCGAGTTGTCGCGGATTCCCGATCTCGTGGCGTTCCGTAGCCTGGCGCAATTGGCCTCCTTGCGGACCGCACAAGTGCTGGTCACCAGCACGCTCGCCCGCGATGCAAAACTGAATGCGGCCACTACGGGCCGCTACCTCGGTCTCCTGGAGACCTCATTCCTCATCCGGCGGCTGCCCCCCTTCCTCAAGAACCGCAGTCAGCGCCTCATCAAGTCGCCCAAGATGCATTTCACCGACAGCGGTCTGGCGGCGCATCTGGCGGGGGTGGAGAGCCTGGAACCTGGACGCGAAGACCTGCTTCGCGGCGCACTGTTCGAGACCTACACGGCACAAAACCTGACGGCATTGCTCGAGGCACACCTGCCGGACGCACAGCTCAGCTATTGGCATGAGCAAGGGCGGCACGAAGTGGACTTTGTAATTGAGACGGGCCGCAAGGTGATCGCGATTGAAGTGAAATCAGCCACACGCTGGAGCGAAAACGACCTTTCCGCGCTGCGCGCCTTTGTGGAACGGACGCCCGCGTGCGTTGCGGCTGTGCTCACCTACAATGGCCGTGAAGCTGCCAACCTCGGCGATAAGCTTTTCGCGCTGCCGCTGGGACATCTGCTGTCGTGAAGAGTGCCTGCCGTCCCTATTGTCGTGCGGTGGTGAAAAGTTTGATTTCGGCGATTTGTTCGTGTATAGTCCCTGTCATATTTACTCCTGCTCTGTGGTGAGCAAGCAGTCCTCCGACTTTCCTTCCTCCTCCACTATGCTCATCCTGGATTCTGGGCGCCCCACCTGTCGTGTTGTTTCCCATTCTGTCGGTGCTGAGCAAGCAGATACTGCGAGATCGCTTTGCTTTGCTCGCAATGACGCTTGACCGGTGTAATCCGGCAAGATGAAAAGGAAACAGTTCCATGTCTTTTGAAACCCTCCCCATTGATCCGAGGTGTCTGCACGCGTTGAAGAAACTCGGCATCACCCAGCCCACACCCGTCCAGGCGCGTGCGATTCCGCTCGCCCTGGAAGGGCGTGACGTGACCGCCATCGCCCAGACCGGCACGGGTAAGACGCTGGCGTTTGGCCTCCCTGCACTCACGCGCCTGGCTGCTACGAAAGGCGGCGCCAGCCGCATGCTTGTGCTGACGCCCACGCGCGAATTGGCGCAGCAGGTCCACGGCGTGCTCGAAAACTTCGGCCGCGCGCTGGGCTTGAACGCCGTGTGTATCTACGGCGGCGCCGGCATCGAGCGCCAGGCCCAACTGCTGCGCCGAGGCTGCGCCATCATTGTGGCCACACCCGGGCGCCTGCTCGACCATCTCGAGCGCGGCACCGTGCGCCTCGACAAGATCGAGGTGCTTGTGCTCGATGAGGCCGACCGCATGCTCGATATGGGCTTCATGCCCGACATCAAGCGCATCATGGCGAAGATCCCGAAAGAGCGCCAGACCTTGATGTTCTCCGCCACGCTTCCCGGCGAAATCGGCGATTTGGCCGCTACGCTCCAACGCAATCCCGCGAAGATTGTCATCGGCGCCGTGGCGACGCCTGCCGCGGCCGTCCGTCAGGGCGTCTATACCGTCGAGCAAAACGGCAAACTGATGCTGCTCTCGCAGATTCTGCGCCAGCCGCAGGTCGGCCCCGCGCTCGTGTTCCTGCGCACCAAGCACCGCACCGACCGCATCGCCAAGGCGCTCCACCAGGAGGGCTTCAAAGTGCAGGCCATCCATGGCGGGCGCTCCCAGCGCCAGCGCGACCAGGCCATCGACGGGTTCCGCCAGGGCCGCTACACCGTGCTCGTGGCGACCGACGTGGCCGCGCGCGGGCTCGACGTCCAGGGCATCACGCATGTCGTCAACTTCGACATCCCGAAAACGTCCGACGACTACATCCACCGCATCGGGCGCACCGCCCGCGCCAGCGCTTCGGGCGACGCAATCACCTTCGTGTCCCCGGAGGAGCACCGCGAACTGAGCAGCATTGAGAAAGCGCTCGGCAAACGCCTCCCCCGCGAAGAGTGGGAAGGCGCGGTGGCCGTGCAGACGCGCGGCGAGTCCAATGCGCCGAAGCGCCCCTTCCGCAAGGACCAAAAGCCCGGCTCCCGCCAGCGCCGCAGCTTCTCCCGTTCGCGCAAAGCCGCGGCCGCGCGCAATTAGCAGTTTCGTACCTGGGCGCCACCCCCGGGCCGAAGCGGCCCGGGGTGGCGCCCAGCATCCTTCCCGGCCTTCCCGTCCCTCCGTCCCTTTCCGTCCCTCCCGTCCTTCCGTCTTTTCCGTCCTTGTTGTCCTTTCCGTCCCTATTGGCTGCCCTTGATCTTCTTCCTCCAGACGGGTAGGCTCTCGGTAGAGGTGCGGCGGGTCAAAGGACCGTCACCTGAAACTGGGGGAGGGAGTCCATCGTGCAGCGGATCGTTCTGTCTTTTTCGTGCTTGCTCCTCTTGGCTGGCGTCGTGGCCGCGGAAGACCGCGCGCCCGAGGCCGTGTACCGAGGAGAACTCATCGCCTATCCCGGTTCCTGGGCCTTCAAGCTGCCGCGCACGGCCATTATTGTGGTCAGCGATGAGCAGCTTATTGCGCTGACGAACCCGGAACAGGAAGTGGACATCAGCCTGACGGGCACGCCCAACGTCACCACGCTCCGCAAAGTGTGTGAGAATGCGCAGGCCGCGGGCATGCGGACGCTGGTCGTCGCCTTCGACCACTTCTTCAGCCAGTACCGCAAAGGGCAGGAGGGCCAACCGCGCCAACTCACGCCCGATACCGATGCGTACATCCAACACATCTCCGTCATCGGCAAGTTCGCCCAGCAGTTTGGGCTGGGACTTGAACTCAGCCTGCTCAGCCCGCTCGAGATCGGGCCCGGTTACGTGCGCGAGACGGGCGAGTCCGGCGTCTGGGCGCACTACCGCAAGGGCCTCCGCGATCCGAAAACCGGCGCGTTCAGCGTCGAACTCTGGCGGCAGTTGAAGTGGAGCAATAACAAGGGGCCGATCACACTGGAGGATGCCGGGGTCCGGGTCTTCGCGTTCAGCGAGCGAGCGCTTGGACGTGCGCCGTACCGCCTCGTGGCTCCAGCGGACATTGTCGACATTTCCGAAGGCGTGCAGGTGGAGGTGTTCGAGGGCACGCTGCGCCGCGCGGGCGACTACGAGGCCGTGCGCATCCGCGCGCACGGCACGGGCCACACCGAGGTGGGGGAACTCAACCGCGTGCTCGTCGTGCAGCGTTATCGCACGCCGGAGATGGATTATTTCAGCGAGCGCGCCCTGCCCTACCTCCAGCAACTGGTGGACCGCTACGCGGACGCGGGCGTGGTGCTGAATGGCCTCTACAGCGACGAAATGCACATCCAACAGGACTGGGGCTACTTCAACCACCACGACAACGGCGAATTCGCGCTCCGCTATGTCAGCCCTGGCTTCGCCAAAGCCTACGCTGACCGCTACGGCGAAGAATACCGAGATTTTGAGAAGTACCTGGTCTACTTTGTCCACGGTCAAGAAGATTTTGCCAATGATTTGAGCGCAAAGCAGGACATCATGCCCGTCTTCGGCGACACGCCGGAGGCCGTGCGCCAGACTGCCCTGTTCCGTTCGCGGTACTACAAACTCTTGCAGAACGGCGTGGTGGACCTCTTCGCCGCGGCGAAACATCACGCTGAAAACAAAATGGGCCACCGGCTCGAAGCGCGCGCCCATGCGACGTGGGCGCAGAGCCCGACCATCGATGACTGGCGCGGGCCAATCCACCAGCCCGCGCACCAGTACGAGTACACGCCGGATTTTCTCTGGAGCAATACCGTCCAGCAAGCCGCGTCCGCATGCTATGACTACTTCAAATGGGGCGATTTCCTGACCGGGAACGGCAACGACCACGCCGAAGGCGGCTGGCTCGACCGCAATTATTACGGCCTCATGCTCGCGTGCAGCACCGGCATTCTCAATGAAGTCCCCTATTCCTATGGCGCGCATTGGGGCATGCCCGGCGAAGTGGCCCAGCGGCGTCAGGCCCTGGTGGACACCTTCGGCGCTTCCGCGCAACCGGCCTATGCCGTGGTCCAGGACATGCAGCACCGTGACGTGGACGTGCTCATGCTCTATCCCCTGGACCTCGTGGCGGTAGACGAGCGCTTCGGCGGCTGGATGAACCAATATGCCTACGCCAATCTCGTGACGGCGGAGAAACTGCTCGAACGCGGCGCCGTCGTGAATGGCGCCATCGAAATGGCAGGCCGCAAGTTCCACACGCTCATCGCCCAGTTCGAGCCGTTCCCCACGGATGATCT
>JACPGD010000424.1 GCA_016182645.1 Candidatus Hydrogenedentota bacterium
CAATTATGGCCTGCCTCCAAACTCGCCCGGACATAATCAGGAGATGAAGCCTCTTCAAGGCGAGAGTCTGACGGCAGAGTGGCAGGAGTTCTCCTTCGAGGCCACGACGTATGCTGATTCCACGATTGCGGACAATTTCTCTTCATTTTCCATCGGCTCGGCGTTGGACACCGCGGCAGCTTCGCCTGTCAGGGTATGGTTGGACGATATCCGGTTGGAAGACAGTAACGCGGAGACGCCCTCGGGCTTTATCCGTCCGGCGGTCGAAGCGATGAAAGAGGCGCGTTGCGGCGTGTTGCGATTCTACGGGACGTCCAGCCTCGGTTCGCTGGTGGAGGAATTCACCGCCGAAAACACCACGCAAGCGCCGTGGTCCTTCGTCTCCCTGGCGTCGTTCTTTCGCTTCAACAGCACCGACACGGTGCTGGACCAGTGGATGGAGCTCTCGCGCGAGGTGGGCGCAAGGCCCTGGGTCAACGTCGGCAGCGCGAACAGCCCCGACGACTGGTACCGGCTCGTTTCCTACCTCGCGGCGCCCGCGGAATTTGACGACGATGCCAAGCGCCGCGCCGCGCATGGGTACGCCGCCCCGTGGACAGAGACATTTGACAAGATATATCTGGAAATTGGGAACGAGTGGTGGAACAGCATTTTCAGCCCGTATTACCTGTGGGATCCCGTGAAGCACGGCGAACTGTGCAAGAACATCATTGCGAAAGTGCAAGAACATCCCCACCTTCAAGCGGACAAGATCGAGATTATCGCGGGTGGCTGGGCCGTCAATGCGCACCATTGGAATGGCGTGGTAGACGCCACCAGCCAGGGCCAAGACTCGATTTCAATTGCTCCGTATCTTCTCCATAAGCTGGACAACAGCAAGACGCCCGAGGACAAGTACAGGACGCTGTTCGCGGATGTGGATGCATACCTGCAAGGCCCCGGCGCGAGCACACTCGAGGATCTGGAGAAGAACGCGAAGCAGACCAGCCTTGCTATCTACGAACTGAACACGCACCTCACGGGCGGGAGCGCCGGCCCGAAAGTCGCTTCGGAGATTTGTCCGAGCCTGGCGGCGGGTGTTGCGGTGCTGGACAAGGCGATGGCATTGATGGCATCCATGAAAACCAACCCGATCGTCTATTTCACGCTGTTGCAGCGTTCCTTTCAGGACCGCTTGGGGCTGTGGGGCGTCCTGATTCGCACGCCTGATGGGGAACTCCGGCCGCGGCCCGTGTGGCAAGGTCTGCGCCTGGCCAACCAGTACCTGATCGATGGTCCAATGCTGAAAGTGGAAGTGGAAGGCAGTCCCACTTGGGATCAGCCGGAGAACGGCAGCATCGCTGAAACGGACAACGTGCCGTACATTCATGCCTACGCCTTCCGTCCCAAGGGGGACAAAGAACGGCTCAATGTGCTCCTCATCAACCGGCACCTGTCGCAGCCGTTTCGCATGACGGTGGTTCTTCCCTTTCGGCCTGCACCCGCGGCACAGCGTGTGATCTTGTCTGGAGAGAACCCGGCGGACAACAATGAGGAACGCGAGCAGATCCAGGTACGGGAAGAGAAGGTGGACAATTTCGACGGGACTGTCACCGTGCCCGCGTGTTCGGCGGTCGTGTATCAACTGTCGGAGTGAGCATCTTAGTCGCGCGCTCGGCGAACGCTCGACTACGTAATGGTGAAGGGAAGGAGAGGCCACAGGGGTGGACAGTCAAGCAGTCAAACGTGCGCCCGCGCTTCGCCTGGCCTATCTCACGAACCAGTACCCCAGCGTGAGCCACACCTTTATCCGGCGGGAAATCCGCGGGCTGGAGGCGCGGGGGTATGAAGTCATGCGCTTGGCCATTCGCCGCGGCAGTGCCGTGGTGGACCCCGAAGACGAGGAAGAAGCGCGCAAGACCTATCATTGTCTGGCCGAACCGCTGTGGAAGATCTTCCTCCTGGGGAAGTGGATGGGCATCCTGCATCCTGTTGCGTCCGTGAAGGCATTCTGGGTGACCTTGCGCATGGCGCAACGCAGCAACCGGGGATACCTCCGGCACATCGCGTATCTGTTCGAGGCGCTGGTGCTCTATCGCCGGCTGAAGAAAGCGGGAATCCGCCACGTCCATGTCCATTTCGGCACAAACGCCGCCGCCGTGGCGCGCTTGATTCGGGTGATGGGCGGGCCCAGCTTCAGCATGACGGTTCACGGGCCGGACGAATTCGACGCGCCGGTCGGGCTGAGCCTGACGGAGAAAATCCTCGATTCCGCGTTCACCGTGGCTATCAGCGAGTTTGGCGCGTCGCAGTTGCGCCGCTGGACCCCGCACCCGGCCTGGCCGCGGATTGAGGTGGTGCACTGCACCGTGGCCGATGAGTTTTTCGCCGCAGGCGGCCCGGTCGCTCCCGAAGCGGACACTCTAGTTTGTGTGGGCCGGCTCTCGGCGCAAAAGGGACACCTGCTGCTGGTCGAGGCGTTTGCTTCGCTGGTGGGCGCGGGCGTGCCGGGGCGGCTGGTGCTCGTGGGCGATGGCGAGTTGCGCGAGTTGCTCGAAAAGTACCTCGAAGGCGCCGGGCTGCGGAATCGCGTCCATATCACCGGCTGGCAAACGGGCGAGGAAGTGCGTGCGCACCTGCTGCGCGCGCGGGCGCTGGTGCTGGCGAGCTTTGCGGAGGGACTGCCGGTGGTGATCATGGAGGCGATGGCCTTGCAGCGCCCCGTCATTGCCACCCGGATTGCCGGCATCCCTGAACTGGTGCGGCCGGGGGTGGACGGGTGGATCGTGACGCCGGGAAATGTGCCGGAACTGGCGGCGGCCATGCGCGAAGCGTTGACCGCGCCCGTGGAAACGCTGCACCACATGGGCGCGGCCGCGGCGGCCCGCGCCGGCGAGCGCCACCGTGCCGATACGGAGGTCGAGAAACTGGATCAACTGTTCCGCGCGCAATTGGCGCTCAGCAGCGACAAGGCATAGGAAGAATGAGAATGATGGGAGGAATGGGACAAATAAGAATAGGGGACCCATGGGACCACGAATACACCGCGGGGCTTGTTGATGACTGAGTTTCCATTTCAGCTGGTGCTCGGTACCGTTCTCGCCCTCCCCACCGCCTACCTGATGGTTGTGTCCGCGTATCTGCTGGTTATCTGCATTGGCGCCTGGCTCTATCGCCCGGAAGCAGACTATGACGCCTCGCCCATGCGCGTGGCGCTACTGGTTCCCGCCCACAACGAAGCGGCGCACCTCCCGGCCTTGATTGCCAGCGCCCAACAACTGCGCTACCCCAGAGATCGCTTCGACCTCTTTATCATCGCGGACAACTGCACGGACAAGACCGCGGAAATTGCGCGGCAGGAAGGCGCCCATGTCTTCGAGCGGCATGACCTCGATCATCGCGGCAAAGGGCCCGCGCTGGACTGGGCATTGAAAACACAGGCGGAGATCTTCTCGCAGTATGATGCCATTTCCCTCGTCGATGCGGACATGCATATCGATCCCGAGTTCCTGCGTGAGTTGGCCGCTTCCCTCGCCGTACCCGGGGTCGAGGTCGTGCAGGCGCTGAATACCGTGGCCCATCCCGAGAATAACTGGCGCACCGCGCTCGGCTTTGCGGGTTTCGCGGTGGTCAACCACGTGCGGCCCGCCGGGCGCTGCTGGCTTGGCGGGACCGGCGAGTTGAAGGGGAGTGGCATGGCTTTCCGCGCACCGCTGCTGCTGCGCTACGGCTGGCCGTCGCACGCCCTGGCGGAGGATGTCGAGTTTGCGAAAATGCTCTTCCTTGATGGCATCAGGGTTCAGTACAACCCGCGCGCGCTCGTCACGAGCGAAATTCCGACACAACGATCCCAAATCAAGGTACAACAGCAACGCTGGGAACGGGGAAAGCTCGATCTCTTCCGTCGCTATGCGCCCCGCCTGTCTTGGCATTTTCTCCGCCATCCGTCCGTAGCGAACCTCGACGCACTGCTCGATATTCTGGTGCCGCCACAAAGCGTGCTGGCCCTGACCTACCTCAGCGCCGCGGCCCTTTCCCTGCTCGTGCATCCACTCTGGACCGCGCTCCTGGTCGCGTGTCTCACCGCCGACGCCCTCTGCATTGCCTCGGGGCTGCTCCTCACGCGCGCCCCCCTGCGCATCTGGCTCTACCTCGGCGCCGTGCCGCTCTTGCTGCTCTGGAAACTGCGGTTCTACCTGCGCCTGCTCTTCACCCGCCACGAGGGCGGCTGGCAACGCACGCCACGCGATGGGGAGGTTGCCGGGGCGGGGAAGGAGACGCAAGGGACGGCAGAGACAGCAGGGACGGACGAGTGAGCAGGGCAGGCACGGACTCAAACTTCGACAGCAACTTCACTCAAGAGGGCCGTCGCAGGGGGCGGCAACGGCTTTGCGTTTTGACGCCTTCTTGATGAAAGCCTCATGATCATGGGGAACAGGAAGATAGGCGCAGCGGTACAAGAACGTGCGCACACGTTGATGTGCCCAGAGCAGTCTGGTAGTCTGAATCAATGAACTCCATCGAAACAATCGAAGAGGCCATTCGGGAACTGGCGCCCGAAGAATGCTCAGAACTCAAAGCGTGGCTGGATGATTACCATGCTCAGCTTTGGGATGCCCGAATCGAGGCGGATATTATGGCTGGGAGCTTAGACGCCCTTGGGCAAGAAGCCCTGGACGATCTGCGGGCGGGCCGGTGCACCGATCTGTGAAGCATAAGGCTTCACCCAGGTTTTGGGAACGTTTTCGCGAATTGCCGCCGGACACACAATCAGAAGCGCGAGATGCATTCGCTCTCTTGAAAGAGAACCCACGCCACCCTTCCCTGCATTTCAAGAAGATTGGACGTTTCTGGACTGTTCGCGTCGGAATCGACTATTGCGCCGTGGGAATTGAGGACAACGGGTGCATTGCATGGTTCTGGATTGGCCCGCATAAAGAGTACGATCTTCTGCTGAAACAGGGATAATCACTGGCCAGTGCTCCGCAGTTGGCGTTTCAAAATGCCCCACGCCGCGCCGAGTTTGGCGAAGTAGGTGTGGGCGGCGTAGAGGAAGGCGACGGAGAGGGGGACATTGCGGGAGAGGGTTTGGATGGTTTTGCGGGCGAGTAGCGCGGCGAACAGTATCAGGAGGAGGAGCTTCCCCTGAACCGGGGCCAGGATCAAGAGCAGGAGCGCGACGGTGAGGGCCGCGCCCCAGAAGAGGGTGTTGTTGACCTCGCGGGACCACATAGGCTCGGCGGTGTGTTTGAGGCGGGCAGCGATATCGGCATAGGTTTCGCCGACCCGAACGTTGCGGCGCCAGTAGTCGAGGAACCCCTTGTAGGCGAGGTCGTGCCAGGCCATGCGGCGGTGCAGGTGGTAGATGCGCTGGTGGAATTCGTTGCGCAGCCGCCAGCACAGGAGCGGCTCTTCGCCGTACTGGACGTCTTCGGGGAAGCCCCCCGAATCCAGTAGGACCTGGCGCTGGAACAGTGCGGCGCCGCCGCAGAATAAGGCGGGCCCTTCCGGGGTGTCCCAATCGAGCTGGAGCGCCTGGTAGACACGGCTGCGGTTTCGCTCTTCAAGCTGGCCGGACACGGCCGACACGTCGGGTGCTTGGCGAATCAGCGCCAGGGCCGCCGCGGGCCAGTCCGGGTCGAGCACCATGTCGCCGTCGAGGAATTGCACAAAAGTTCCACGCGCCGCGTGCAGCCCCAAGTTGCGGTTCTCCGCCGCTCGCCGGCGCCGGTCGCCGCCGAGGAGTTGGTCGACGCGCGCCGCGCGCGCCCGTTCCACGCTGTTATCCGTCGAGCCGCCATCCACGTAGATGAGTTCGAAGGCCTCTCCCCCCAAGCGGGCTGTCCGTACCGATTCCAGGCACGCCTCCAGGTGTTGCGCCTCGTTGTATCCAATCACAACGAAGGACACCGTGACAGGCTGCGTTAAAGCCTCTCCGCTCCCCGCTTTCCCCAATTCATCTGTCATCCTTGATCCTTCATCCTTTGTCACGGCCTGTGCTACACTCTACCCAATCCGGTGGGCGTTGTGCTTCTTTGAACGTTGGTGCTGGTCAAGATTATGGGACCTATGGGACTTGTAGGACCTATACGGAAAATGGGACCAGGAAGCCTGGGTCTGCCTGGAACGCCGCCGGCGCGGTACGGACGCCGCGTCTACCAAGGCGGGGTGTTACCAATGCACCACGCTTTTGAGTATGATGTAGCCCGTACGGAGGAGAGTAAGGACTGCACCGATGATTGATTTCGTGTGCCCGCACTGTGGTCAACACACCAGCGCCCCGGAGACCCTGGCCGGTCAGCGCACGGCGTGTGCCGCATGCCGGCAGACGGTGCGTGTACCGCGGTTTGTCCCGCGGGGAACGGTGGCCGAAGCAGCCCCGAAAAGCGAGGGCACTCACAGTCCCGCGCCCGGGCATGCTCGCCCGCACGCGCACGAGCATTCCCACGGCCATGGCCACCCTCACGAGCATGAGCACTCGCACGGCCATGACCACCCTCACGAGCATGAGCACTCGCACGAGCACCATCACGAACACGATCATCCCCTGCCGCCTGCCTCTGCGAGCACGTTGGGGAACGCCGCTGAAACCGTCGAGACGTTATTGCGCGAGTTGAGCGAGGAACGCAAGGCGCGCGCGCGGTTGGAGTCTCGCCTCCAACAGGTGGAGCGCGAACTCCGCCAGGCCCAGACCGCAGCAGACGACAGCGCCCGCACAGCCGCCCAAGGGCGCCTGGAATTGGCGTCTCTCGCGGTGCGGGACGAAAAGCTAATGGTCCGAAAGCCGGACTATTCCGGCCTGGAGGTCTGGCTGGCGGAAGCACGGCTGCGCGCGGACGATGCCGCCGGTTTGCTCGCGCCCGCCAGCAGCCCGCTGGAAACGCTCACGGTGATGGCGCGCTTAACAGGCGTGGGCAAGGATGACACCCTGGCTTCCGCCAGGACCGCTATCGACGCGGCGGAAGCGCGGGCGGCCTACAACGCGTCCCAGGTGAAGCGCCTGACGGAAGAATTGGCCGCGGCCCGGGCCGAGCAGATGCGGACGGCCGCGCGCCTGCGCGAAATCGAGGAC
>JACPGD010000436.1 GCA_016182645.1 Candidatus Hydrogenedentota bacterium
ATGTAGCAGATGGCGGCGTTGATGCCCTGGAAGACGGACGGGAAGCGGCCGAGGAGGGGCGACCATGCGACGGCCAAGAGCAATCCAATGAAGGTGAAGACACGCCCGGCCGTCACGAGGCGGCGATCCGACGCCGCGGGAACGAGGAGTTTGTAGATGTCGTGGGAAAACAGGGTGGCCGCGGAATTCAGCGCACCGGAGACGGTGCTCATCAGCGCGGCGAGCAGGGCCGCCGCCACCAGCCCGCGCAGGCCCGCCGGTAACAGGTGGCTGATCATGAAGGCATAGACTTGTTCAGAATCTTCCAGCGTGTCCGGGAGCGCGCCCTGTTTGATCAGCGCGGCACAGATCAGGCCCGGGAACACGAAGATGAACACGGGCAGAATCTTGATGAACCCGGCGAAGAGTGGGCCGAGGCGGGCCTGGGTCTCGTCGCGTGCGCCGAGCACGCGCTGAACGATGGTTTGATCGGTGCACCAATACCAAATGCCGATGACAGGATAGCCGAGCAGTACCGAGTACCAGGGCAAACCCGATGGATCACCAGCCGGACGCAACATGGTCAGTTGACGCGGCTCGACGGCCGCAACAATGGCGTCCCACCCTCCGGCGCGCGCGTAGGCCGCGGCGGTGAGCAAGACGGCCCCGAGCACCATGATGACGGTCTGTACAGACTCGGTAATGACGACCGCGGTCAATCCACCGATGATGGTATAGATGCCAGTCAACGCCGCGACAAGCAAGATGCTCGTCATTTTGCCGATGCCAAACAGCCCCTCGAGCACGACCGCGCCGGCATAAAAGGAAAACCCAATGTGTATGAAAATGGCCGAAACAATGGAGAGGAACGTGAGCCAATAGCGGCTGGCGCGGCTGTAGCGCCGTTCGAGAAACTCCGGCAACGTGGCAACGCGCGTGCGCACATAGAACGGCGCGAAGAAGAGCGCCAGAATGATGAGTGTGAACGCCGCCATCCACTCGAAGTTGCCATAGGCCAGACCGTTCGTGTAGCCCTCTTGAGCGAGGCTGACGAGGTGCACCGTGGAGATGTTGGTGGCGAACAGAGCGAGGCCAATGACGGGCCAGCGGAGACCGCGGCCGGCCAGGAAGTAGCCCTGGCCACTGTCGCCGCCACGCCGGCGCAGGCCAACCCATACACCGAGCACCACGATGCCCACGAGGTAGGCGGTCAGGATTGTGAGATCAAGCGCCCCCAGATTCTTTGCGGCAACCATATTTCACCCCTTGGTTAATTGGCGCGTCCAAAGATATCACATTTGGCCAGCATTGCGAGACTTGATTCCAGGCTAAGCCCAGTCAATACTGCTGGCCCGTATCGGGACAGAATAGACTGAATGGAAAGAGCCGAGGATCACGCCGCAAACTACATGAGGGGCCGATATGTCGCTTGCCGATGAACTTCATGAAGCACTGTGTGAGATCCCGGTGATCGACGTGCACACGCACCTCGTTGGCGGAAAGCTCGGCGCGCGCGGTCTGCATGATCTCCTGCTCTACCACATGTCGATCAGCGACCTCTACGCTGCCGGGTGCCCCAGCGGGACGCGCTTGACCGAATACCCCGGCTGGCCGGATCGCGGGGAAGCCGCCCGGCGCATCGAGGAGGCGCTGCCGTTTCTGGCCTACACGCGCAACACGAGTACCGCGTGGGGTCTGCGCACGCTCTTGGCACACTTGTACCAATGGACAGAACCGATCTCGGCGGAGAATTGGCGGCGCCTGGATGACCAGGTGCGTGAGCGCGCGGAGGATCGAGCGTGGCACCGGGACATCCTGGGGAGCATGCGCGTACAGCGCGTGGGGACCGAAATTGCCCGGCGAGAAGATGGCGTTGACGATGACATTCTGCAGTATGCGTTGGAGTGGGCCTTTTTCACGCGCTGCCAATGGGGCGAATATGACACCGCGTTGTACGAATTGGAGCGGTGCTGGGGCAAGGCGCCAGGAACGGCCACGCCCATCGGTGCGGGGAAGCGTCCAGCGGTGGAGCGACTGATACTCTCGGTGGAGGACGTGCACGAGGCCGTGGACCACTACGTCAAGGCATTGCCTACACGGTGGATTCTCTCCACGGCCACCCACATCTCCACGGACCTCGACCTGCGGGTGGTTGACGAGGTGGAAATGTCCCAGGCGCTGGCGCGCCGTCCGCAGGCAGGCCCGGAGGAGCGTAATGTATACGCTTCCTATGTCAACGAGGTATTTCTGGCGGCGCTGGAGCGGCACGCGCCGCAAGTCCTGTTTCAGTTCAGCCTGGGCGCCGAGCCGCTTCCGCACGAGACCGCTTGCCGCGTGTCGCAACACACCATTGCACAAGTGGCCGAAATGATCAGCCGCCACGCGGGCCTGAAATTCCAGTGCTTCCTGGCGAGCCGCCACGCCAACCAATCGCTTTGCACGCTGTGCCGGGAACTGCCGAATTTTTCGCTGAGCGGCTATTGGTGGCACAGTTTTTTCCCAGGAAGTATTCAGCAAATCATAGAAGAACGGCTGGACATGTTGCCGCTCAACAGGCAGATCGGCTTCTTTTCCGACGCGTACTGTGTCGAATGGGCGTATGCGAAGCTGCATGTCGTCCGGCGTTGTCTGGCACGCGTGCTCGCGCAGAAGATTGAATTGGGCCAGTATTCCCGGGAAGAAGCTCTGGCCATCGCCCGCTCTATCCTCTATGAAACACCCCAAAGCCTGAACGGCTTTCAACCGTCGCCAGCCTTGAACGCTTCCTCAGCTTGAGGAGAATCCAGCAGGCATGCGTTGTCTTCCTATACCATACCGGGGTATACTATGGGCGTCTTAGTGACTACCGGAGGAAGACATGGCCCATACGACCCGCGACAAGAAGAAACTGCTCAACCGCACACGCAGAATCCGGGGCCAGATTATCGCCGTGGAGAAGTCCCTTGAGGAAGAGCACGATTGCTCCGAAGTCCTGATGCGGATTGCGGCGTGCCGGGGCGCGATCAACAGCCTGATGGCCGAGATCATCGAAGGACACATCCGTTACCACGTGGTCGACCCGGATCGGAAGCCGAATTCCGAGACGGCGCGGGCCGCCCAGGAGGTCATCGACGTTGTCCGGGCCTACCTGAAATGAGATCGCGGCGCCACTCAGCAAGTAGAACCGGGCGCACGACATGAGCCACCCCACCTCGACATTAGCGGTAGATTCTCTGGACCCGTCCGTCGACGAACAGGGTCACGGCAACGCTTTTGAATTGACCGCCGTGCTCCGGATTGGTTTCGCCGGCGCCGCGGCGGCCGCCAGTTGGTTTGGACTGTGGCGGTCGCTTGCCGATTTCGATGTGATTGCGCTCGTCGCCACGCTTGCCGCGGGCTATCCCATCTTCCGCGAGGCCATCGAGAATCTCCTTGCCCGGCGGATGACGATGGAGCTTTCCATGACTATCGCCCTGGTGGCGGCGCTGGCCATTGGGGAGTTTTTCACCGCACTCGTGATTGTCTTTTTCGTGCTTGTGGCGGAGGAGCTTGAAGGGCTGACGGTGGGCCGCGGCCGCCGCGCCATCAAAGACCTCCTGGATCTGCTGCCGCACCAGGCCAGTGTCCGGCGTGACGGGGCAGTCGCGGAGCTCGCCGTCACAGCCCTCCAGGCCGGTGATATCGTGCTCGTGAAACCAGGCGGTCGCATTCCAGTGGACGGCACGGTAGTATCCGGCAATTCGTTTGTCGATCAAGCCACCATCACCGGCGAATCATTACCAGTCGAGAAACTGCCGGGAAGCCGGGTCTACGCGGGGACCATCAACCAGTCCGGCACGCTCGATGTGCGCACGGAAGGGATCGGGCGCGACACCGCTTTCGGCAAGATTATTGAGGCCGTCGAGCGCGCCGAGCACTCGCGTGCGCCCATCCAGAAACTGGCGGACCGCCTCGCCGGGCGTCTTGTCTACTTCGCCATCGGCTGCGCGGTGCTCACTTTCGTTCTCACCCGCGACATGCGTGCCACCATCTCGGTGGTCATCGTGGCTGGCGCCTGCGGGATTGCGGCGGGCACCCCGCTCGCCGTCCTGGGCGCTATTGGCAGGGCCGCGCGCCAGGGGGCGATCATCAAAGGTGGACTGTATCTTGAAGTGCTGGGGACTGTGGACACGATTGTTCTGGACAAGACCGGCACGCTGACGCTGGGCCAGCCAACGGTCGCGCCCGTGCATCCGTGTCCGGGTGAAACCGAAGCGAGCGTGGTTGAAGCTGCGGCCATCGCCGAGCGCCCCTCGGAGCACCCCCTGGCCCAGGCGGTACTGCGCAAGGCCACGGAATTAAGACTCACCCCGACCGAACCGGAACACTTCGAGTATCGCCCGGGCAAAGGCATCGTCTGCATGCTCAACGGCGACCGCATCATCGCTGGAAGCAAGGCCCTTCTCGAAGAAGAAAACGTTGACCCCTCCGCGGCCTGGGCATCCTGCCCAAGCGCTTCCGAGGTCTTCATCGCCCGCAACAATCATCTGCTCGGCGTGCTGCA
>JACPGD010000437.1 GCA_016182645.1 Candidatus Hydrogenedentota bacterium
CCCTTGTATGCCAAGCAGATCATTGATAAGCTTTCTCCGAGACATCGAGGTCCCCTCCTCTGTTTGCGTTTCCACAAAACATTAGAGGGATTTGACTTCGATGTCTCAAGTCCAATTACCCACACTTACCGGGAAAGAACCTTAAGAATTAAGAATTAAGAATTAGGAATTAAGAATTAAGAATTAAAATGAGGAACGCTTATTCGGGAGGCTGGTGTTAATTCCTAATTCTTAATTCTTAATTCCTAATTCTCCATTTAGGAGAGGGGAGCATTGTTGATTCCGCGAATTCTGACCATCGCCGGCAGCGATTCGGGGGGCGGCGCCGGTATACAGGCGGATTTGAAGACCATCGCGGCCTTGGGCGGCTATGGGATGTCCGCCATTACGGCGCTCACCGCGCAGAACACCGTGGGCGTCTTGGGCATCTCCGAGGTCGCGCCGGAATTCGTGCAACTACAAATTTCCGCCGTCCTGGGCGACATCGGCGCGGACGCAGCCAAGACAGGGATGCTGAGCAGCGCGGCCATCATCGCGGCCGTAGCGTCGGAACTTGAGCGGCACCCTCTCCCCCATCTCGTGATCGATCCTGTCATGGTTGCGAAGAGCGGCGACCGTCTGTTGCGGGATGACGCGTGCAGCGCCCTTGTGCAACGACTACTGCCCCTTGCCTCCGTGGTCACGCCTAACATCCCCGAGGCGGAAGTGCTCTCCGGTGTACGTATCGAGGGAGAAGCTTCGCTGCGCGAAGCGGCGTCGCGTATTCACGCGCTGATGCGGCCCACGGGAACGGGAACGGCCGCGTATGTGCTGATGAAGGGGGGGCACCTGCGGGGGCCCGAGGCAATTGATTGGCTCTTCGATGGCCAGCGCTGGCGCGCCTATTCAGCTCCGCGATTGGAAACGAAAAACACCCACGGCACCGGCTGCACCTATGCCGCCGGCATTGCCACCATGCTCGGAAAGGGGCTGGCCATCGAACAGGCCGTGCAGGCGGCCAAGGATTTTCTCACCGGCGCGATGCAGCAGGGCCTGCCCTTGGGCAGCGGCCACGGCCCCCTGCATCATGGATGGCAGGAGTATCCGCTGGCGCCAGTGCCGCACACGTGACCCGAAATACGGCGAATTCAGCGCAGTTTGCTGTATTCGATCAGCTTGATCTCGATGCGCGCGCCGTTGGATGTCGCGGACACCTTCGCCACCCCGACTTCGGGCGCCAGCCAGTAGATATCGTCGTCCTCTTGCGACTCGGTGCCCCGATCATTGCGCACCCGGATGGTGCGAAATTCGCCCGCGGGGAGCGTCAGTACTTCCTCCTCTTCAGCATTCCAGAAGAGATCATGATCGGCGCTGGTAATTTCGCCGCCGCTGCCTTGTGTCGCGCCGGACCAGCGCGGCATGCCGGTTTGCAGCGGGAGTTTCACCACACGATCAGGGGTGGCATCCTCGAGGCTCGAGTAGTCATACCAGCCGTCCTTCCGCACGGCGCGCCAGAAAGAAAAACCGAGATCCTCGGGCAGCAGGGTAAACTTATAGAAGACCGTGTCGTTATGCAGCCGCTTCTCCGCGACCTCCATGGCCACGCGCTGGCCCTGAAGTTCGAACACCCACATCGATCCCGCCTTGAAGGGCACGTCACTGGCCGTAATGACGAAGGGGGGCGCGGGCGTGCGGAATACGACCGCATATACGGCGGTCGCTGCCAACAGCGTTGCGGCCACCGCCGCGGCCATCCAACGCCAGGGCAACGACCGCGGCGGCGGGGTCTTCGGCTTGGCGGCGGGCCTGGGCGCGGCCAACTCCCCGGCGAAAGAAGTGAGGACCTGGAGCCGGTAGGCCGCATCGGGATCGGCCTCTTCGGCGGGGCGCTCGGGAAACAGATCCGGTGCGGTCTTGGCCAGAAATTGCGTCTCGCCGCGTTGCAGGGCCTGAGCGTACGCGGCCAGCCCCGCCGCACTGTGGCAACGGTGCTCCGCTTCGAAGGCCGTCAGGCTGTCGATCATCTCGACCAGTGGCCGCGGGACGTCCCCGCACACCTCGGTTACGTTGGGAAACTTCACTTTGACCACCTGATAAATCCACGCGAGGGGGACATCCGGCGGAAATGGGGGCTGGCCCGCCAGCATCTCGTAGAGCGTGACGCCCAGCGCATAGAGATCGGCCCGGCCATCGACGGCGCCGCCGTGGAACTGCTCCGGCGCCATGTAGAGCGTCAGCGCGGTCTCACGGGCCGTCTTGCCTTTGGGCAAGCTGAGCAGGGCCGCCGTGATCCCAAAATCCGCCACTTGAAGGCGGCCATCGCGCCGCAGAAAAATGTTGGAAGGACGCACATCGCCATGCGTGACTCCCGCGGCGTGGGCCACCGCGAGCCCGGCTGACACTTGCCGCAAAACTTCCAGCGCGCGGCCCGCGTCGAGCGGTCCTTGTTTCGCCAGATACGCCGTGAGGGTGGGTCCGTCGCTCAGTTCCGTCGCCACGAAGTGCCGGCCGCCGGCCTCGCCAATCTCTCGGACAGCCAGGATATTGTCGCAACGAAGCGCCGCCCATTCGGTCACGCCCTTGTGCCATTGGGCCTGAAAGGCTGGCTCGCGGGCGAGCGCCTCCGGGAGGACGCGCAAAGCCACCTCTTCTCCCGTGGTCTTGTGGCGCGCGCGATACACGCCCCCCAACGTGCTGCGTCCCAATTCACCAAGAATGACATACTGCCCCAGGCTTGGCGCCGCCATTTGCGCATCTCCCAATCATCTCAGCCCGCTGTTTTTTGGGGAGCGATCACGACCTCCAGTTCCGCCGCACTCATGAAGGGTTGATTGCCCACTTCGCTGAGGCCGCGCAGTTTGACGAATCGCGCGGCCTGTTCTGGGAACAACACCGTTTTGGGGAGCGCGTCGTTGTCCCAGGCGCCCGCTTTCACTGGACCGGTCCAGGAGGCGCCGTCCGCGCTGACGTACACTTCGAACTCCTTGACCCGGCCGCGCTCGCTGTCGCTGCGGGGATAGTAGGTGAGGCCATGAATCCGCGCGGGCTGATCAAGCGCGGCCACCAATTCGTGCGGAAAGCCCGGCGTGGCGCCCACGAATTCTGTGTGCCAGAGGGTGGCGGGATTGCCGTCGCCCGCCAGCGCAGGCGGGTATTCGGGCGAGTAGCTGTCCGCGGCCAACGTCGCGACGGGCTTCTCCGCCGCCACTTGCGCCGTGCGAATAAACCGCAGCAACGCTTGATAGGCTTCGCTGGACTCGCCTTCCTCCCAGCGCACGCCACCCACGTGCGTAATGCCCGTGGGACTTTCCGCACTGGCGTTGCCCGTGCCGAACGGGCTGCGCGGTTTGCGCAAGACCAGGCTCGATTCCGGATCGACCACATTGATCACCTTCAAGATGGACCGGAAATTGGCCACGATATCGTCATCGGTGAGCGCGCGCCCCGCCGCGGGCGGCTCGGCCAAGCCGAGGATCGTGTGGGTGGCGTGGCAATTGGCGCAGGCGTTCTGGTCCGCGCTTTTCTGGTAAAAATAGGCGTTGACATGGTCGCGGAAGAAGAGGATGTCCGGCAGATGCACCTCGGCGATCTTCGCGTCCGCCGTCACGTCGCCTGGCGCTAATCTGGCCAGGCGCAGCGCCTGCTCCGCGCTTTCGTGCAAGGCCTGATCGCCGTCCATCACCGCCTTGATGCGCGCGGCGTAGCGCGGTTCTACTTCGATAAGCCGGCGTTCGGATACCACGTCGAGTGCCGTCTTGCGGATTTCAGCATTGGCGTCAACCAGTAGTTTCAACACGTATTCGTGGGTGTCCGCTTCCCGCCAGACATTGTCATTTTCGCGCGCGAGCTGCAGGGCCTTGGCGCGAATGGCGGGGCTGTCGTCGGACAGGCCGGCATAGAGCAGGGACGCGGCATCGGCACTCTTGCGCAACGTCTCTTGCGACGGCAATAGCTCAAACAACTTCTCGCGCACGGCGACGTCGCGATCCGTCGCGGCCCGTTCGAGCACGTCCATCGCTCCCGATTCGGGTCGGGCCACGGCCCAGGGACGCTGGAACACGGCTTCAACCACGGGGACCTTTTGCGCGGCGGGCGCGTCTTGCAGGGCACGCCAAGTGAGCGGGAACAGTTCCGCGGCCTGCCGATCATCCAAGACGTCAAGCTTCAGGAAGGGCAGCAAGTCAGCATTGGTTTCTTTGAGAGACAGCACACGTTCCGCCAGTTCGAGGACGGTCTGGCGCAGCGTGGGGTGTTCGAGGGCTTCGGGGCTGCGCGCCAGCGCGGCGAGGACGGCGCCGCGCACTTCAGAACCCGTGCCGTGAATGGCGCGTGTCAATGGGGCAAGCACTTCGACGGAATCCACATCGAACAGTACCAGATCCTTCTGGACCGATTCACGCGCCGCGCTGCGCACAGCTTCGTCCGGGTCGTCCATCTCGCGCAACAACGCCAGTTTCAGCGACAGATCGCGTGACTGGCCAGGCAACTCGAAGAAGCTGGCCAGTTGGATGCCGCGCCGGCGCTGGGCGGCCCGTAGCTCGTTCTTCATCACCGCGCCGACCGTGCTTTCCAGCAGGGGCAGTTCCGGCACATACATGAAGCTGAACTCGCGATCATTGCCGACGTCAATCATGTTGCGCGGGACGCGCGCATAAAAACGGCCCTTGAAGAAGGAGCCGTCGAAGCTTTCAAGGAGCGCTTCGCACTGCAACTCGTTCCCTTCGGCCAGCGCCGTCAGCACGGGTTTGAGCAAGATATGTTCCTCGACCCATTTCCGCCCATCGAGCACGGCGTCCGCGCGGTCTTTCGGAAAATCGCGGATATTGCGCTGCATGCTCACGCCGCCGGTCTGGTTTTCGTCGAGCAGGATGTACATGTTCTGGGCGAGATTGACGCGCATCAGCGGTTCGTCGGCCACGCCCATGCGCTCGATGAAGCGGTTGACGATGGCGAGGCGGAGTTCGGGGTCTTCGTCGCGATACCACCATTGGCGCAGCGTACGCAACGCCTGCAACCGGACCAACAGTTCAGGGTCTGCGGCGAGATCCATGAATATCTTCGGGATTTCCTGGTCGCGATCCATGCCCTGGAATTGATAGGCAAAGATCCGCGCCGCGGTGCGGCGCTCGAGCGGATCTTCGCTACGCAGCGCCTGCTTGATGGCGTCCACGCCTATGCCGCGGTTGCCCAACTGCCGCAGGGCCCACGCGGCCTCACGCCAGACGAGTTTCGAGGGATCTTCGAAGCAGTCGAGCAATGGCTGCACACTTTCTTCGCCGCCGATGCGCCCGAGCAGCGCCGCCGCGGACGCGCGGACGGGCGGCTCGGGCCGCTGCAACAGTGGCAGTATCGCCTGTACGATGCTGCCTTGTTCCGCCCCTTCTACTTCGAGAATGTTCTCGAGTTTCGCGAGCGCCTGCGCGGGCGGAGCATCCGCCGCGGGCGGCGTTGCAGGGCCGCCATCGAGGTTGCCCAAGCCGCGCAACGGTGCGCCGTTCGGATAGCCCTCAGACAACGCCATCAGCGCATAGCGTGATTCGCGCATGGGCGTCCGGAAATTTTCGTGCGTGGTGGTCTGGAACCATCCACCGAAAGGCTGCTGTTGCGCCAGCAGCCATTGCAGGCCCTTCTCAATGCGCGGATTTTTTTCGGGGCGGTGTCCCGCTTCCATGAGCGTGTAGAGCATCTGGCCGGCGGTGTAGACCGCGCTGGCGCCGCCCGGCGTGCCCTCCTCGTGCCAGCCACCGTCAGCGTTTTGCAGCGCCATGAGCGCCTCAATTTCTTTTTCGATGCGCTCGCGGTGATAGGGCCGGCCCATGTAGGTCAGCCCGAGGACAATGTGCATGCGGTCTTGCAGGTTTTTCACGCGGTCCGTCGTGGAAGCCGCAATAAAAATCTTTTCAAGGTTGTTTGCCGCCTGTTGATAGCTCTCATCGCCCGTGCGCCGGTAGACTTCTTTCAACATCCGCCAATCGCGCCACGCAAAGCCGAAGGCGCTGTCTGCGGGGACGACGCCGTTGGCCTCATCGTCAGGCAGTGCATCGCGGTGCCACCAGACCATGCGCAGCAGCGGTCCAAAGCGCTCGACGATGCTCGTTTCGCGCCCGCTGATCTGCTTCTCGAAGTCCGCCAGAATCCCGCCTTGTTTTCCCTGCGACTGGAGAGGAATGGCAATAAAGCGTTGCCAGTACAACTGGTCCGGCCCGTAGAAAGGCGCCATCGAGTTGTAGATGCGCTCCACGACATACCGGAAATTCTGCTTTGAGGGGATACTGTAGCCGTTCCGGTGTGCGACGAGGTTCGGCTCCGTCGAGAAAACCGAAGGGTGGCAGGCGGTGCAGCGCATCGCCGTCTCATGCATGTTCTGGACGCGCCGGTAGATGTTGCCCTCACGCGGGATTTGCGCAAACCAGGCGTCGCCCACATCCATCGCATAGCGCAGCCCCACTTCCACCGCCAACTTTGGATCCTGATAGGGCGGCACCGGGTATTTGTAGCTGCGCAGGAGGTAGCGCGGATGGTTCGCGTTGACTTCGAGAAAATATTCACCGGGTTGGAGAACGCGCGTGATCGCCTTCGAGTACCGCTCGGGCTCGCGGTCATGCACGATCTCCATCGGGTCTTTGCCTTCGAGGTAAGGTACAACGTTTGCTGAGTCCTGCGGGTCGCGCGTGTACATCCGCAGGTTCACGCTCACATCGCGATCCGGAATGTCGAGTTCGAAAATGACCAGGCAGGCTTCGTCCACGGTCAATCGGAACCAGTCGAGTCCGCTCTTACCTTCCTGATGATTGTCCAGGTACTCGACATCGTCGGCGCTGCCTTCAATGGTCTGGCCGATGATCATCGGATTCGCCGTGCCGGCGGAATCATTCGGCTCCGCCTCAAACAGCGCTTGTTCGTCCGGTCCCGCCAACCGCACGAGTTGCACCTGCGCTTCCAGGGGCTGTGCGCCGCCCGTGGCCCGTTCCAAGCTTAGTGTTGCAGTGCCTGCGCCGGTCCTGAATGGCACATAGAAACTTGGGTCGCCCGCATGCAGCCGTTTGCTGAGCGTCGTCGAGGCATGCAATGCGAGCCGGGCTTCAACCACTTCACTCGCAGGGAGCGCACCAGTCATCAGCC
>JACPGD010000438.1 GCA_016182645.1 Candidatus Hydrogenedentota bacterium
CCGCCGCGTCATGCGCCGCAATACCATTGTCCACGGTGATGATCAGGCCCACGCCCTGCGCCTTGGCGGCTTCCACGTGCTCCGGGCTGATGCCATAGCCCTCGGTCAGCCGGTGGGGCATGCCGTGAGAGAGCTGCTTGATGCCGAATCGCGCAAGGCCCTTCAGCAGAATGGCCGTGGCCGAGATGCCGTCCACGTCATAGTCGCCGAAGACCTGGATGTGTTCGTCCCGCGCTCGAGCTTCGGTGATGCGCGCGGCCGCTTTGTCCATGTCGGTCAACAAGAAGGGGTCGGAAAGATGCCGCAAGGATGGCGCCAGAAATTGGGCCGCCTTGTCTGCCGTGTCAATGCCGCGCAGCAACAGCAGGTGCGCCACCAGGCGCGGCACGCCCAGTGAATCGGCCAGCACTCTGGTGCGCGCGCGATCCGATTCCGCCACGCGCCATTCGCATTTCACCCCCGCGGCTCTCACAATTTTTCCCGGGCCAGGCGCACGATTTCGTCCACTACCGCATCAAAAGTCAGGTTCGTAGTGTCCAGAATAACGGCATCCTCCGCCGGACGCAAGGGGGAATCCGCCCGGTTACGCGTTTTTTCATCCCGCTCATGGATTTCCGCGCGCAACTGCTCCAAATCCACCTTCGCGCCCTTCTCCTCCAACTGCCGCGCCCGTCGCTGCGCACGCTCCTCGATGGACGCGTCCAGAAAGACCTTGCACTTCGCCTTGGGAAAAACGACCGTGCCAATGTCGCGCCCTTCCGCGACCGTCGGTTGTCGTTCACCAAAGCGGCGCTGCAGTTCCACCAGTTGACGGCGTACCGCCGAGTTCTGATCCAGCCGAAAGATGACCCGCGTCACCTCCGGCGTCCGGATCGCGTCCGAGACGTCGTGCCCATTGACCAACACCCGCGTGCCCTTCGGCGTGTCCTCCATCTGCAGCTCCATCCGCCGCGTCGACTCCACGAGCGCCTCCGGATCTTCCAGATCGACGTGTTGATGCAGCGCCCACCATGTCGCCGCGCGATACATTGCACCCGTATCCAAAAAGGCAAACCCCAGCTTCTCGGCCACCGTCCGCGCCGATGAACTCTTTCCCGCCCCCGCCGGCCCGTCAATCGCCACAATCTGCGTCGCTTCGCTCATGCCTGTCTCCGTTCTCTCACAATCCCGCGCTTCATCATGTCAGCGGCCAGCCTCCGGCCTGTTCGATTTCCCGATCCAATTCTTCCATCAATTCCAGCGTCTCGGCCAGTGCGCCAACAATTCGCTGATAGACCGACAATTCGTCAAAGGAAAGTTCTTGCCCCTTCCGATCCTTGAGCCATTTCTCGCACACCTGATAACCGCCGATATGGAAGCCCCAGACGGCCAGGGTAACACCGCCAAAGAACTGAGAGTCATTAATGAAAACGCGCTGTCCGTTTTCGTCATAGCGCACGGCGCTCACAAGATTGTCTCCGGGGACAGGATACGCCGTCTTGGGGCCTTTAGGCATGGCCCTTAAGAGGTGTAGTTCCTTGAGGCGCCCACCCGACCGGCAGAGCGCGCGGAATAGCTTCTTGTTGCTCGTGAGGGGAATGCGCGGGAAATCGCGCTTCAGGAAATCGGCATAGCGTTGGCGGTAGCCCGGAACATGCAGGACGGCGTAGATATAATGGAAGACATCCTCGGGCCCAACGGTTTTTTTCAAGTTGCCCGTCCCGTCGTCTGCAAAACTCAACTTGAGCCGGACACAGAGGTCTTGAACAAATCGCTCATCAAAGTTTACTCTCCGTCTGCCGTAGCTTTCCGCCGCTTCCGCCACTTCAAACAGATCATGCGCCTCTTCGGGCGGCTTGGGGTACAGGTAGAGTGGAAACAGATAGTTCCCCTCCTTCAATGACACAGCGTGAAGCTGAATGAGTTTGTCAGAGCAGAAGACATGCTCCCAGCCCCGGCCAATCTCAATTGACCGCGTCGTACTCAGTCCCACATTGTCCCCGGCAAGCATGTGACTCATAACCTCGGTACGGGGGCGGCACATGAATCCGGCGGAGTTTCCAGTATAGTACGTCCATCTCGAATCAAAAGGACGATAGAGCAAGGGAGACAAGTGCGCTCTTGATGGCCCCGTTCTTTTCAGATCGGCCTGCGCCCAAGCCACTTTCCAGTCGGGGCTGTCCTTGCCCAATTGGTATTTGCTACGCGCCTCCTCTGGTGACAGGGAAGCAAAGTCTTTGACTGTCCGCCACACTATTTCGCGGGCCCAATGGACGGTGAGTTTGTCGCGCGCGGTCGCGACTCCCACGGAATTGACCGGCATGGCGTCCGTCAGCCGCCAACCTTGCTCATATTCCGCGAGCAAGGCCGTGTCTTGCGGTACGAACAGATACTGTGGCGCCTTCGGCTTCACTTTGGTCCAGGCGGTGCGCCGCACATTGCCTTGATTTAATGTAGCGTACTTGCCACCCGTGAGCTGAAGCCGCCCAGCCTTATCGCGCTCCCACACCTCTCGCACGCCCCACAGATCGGCGTGCCACACGGTTGCCTCGCGTTTGTCTTTCCCCGTGGCGCGCCGGACAAATATTCCAATCGCCACCCCCTGCTGAATATCAAAAACGTTTTCATCCTTGCCCCCGTCCGGCGCTACTTCGCGCTTCTTTGTACTTCCATGCAGGTCCAGAAGATAAATGTCGTCGAAGGTATGCATGAGGCTGCGGCGCATGCCCCGGAAAGTGGGGTTGTCAAGATAGCCATGGTTGCTGATAAAGGCGAGAATGCCGTGACCCGTGCGCTCGATGCGCCACTGCGCAAAGCGGATGAACTTTACGTAGTCATCATTGATCCATTTCGGATTGCGTTCCCTTAAAGGTTGGCCGTCAACTTCGAAATAATTGCCTGTCTCGATGTTGGCCGTGTTGTCGTGTCCGCGCAATAAGTCGCTGATCCAGGAACTCACATTCGCGGAATGTCCCGAGTAAGGTGGATTTCCCAGCACCACCATCACGGGTGCGTTTTTCTTGATGTCCCCCGCCGCATTGGCTTCCTGGGCGATGAGATGGGCGAAGAGCGGGAGCTCGCCATGCTCGAACGCTTCCTCCAAGGTGTTCGTCAGGTAAACCCGCAGGCGTTCGCCGCTGTGAAAGGTGTAACCCAATTCGGCAAGCTGGATGCCCAGCTTCATGTGGCAGACGGCATAGGGCGCCATGAGCAACTCGAAGCCAAACAGGCGCGGCAGGAGGTGTTCAGAAACATAGGCGTCCCACGTGCCGCCCTGCTTTTTGGCCAGCAAGTGCTGGTGGATTTGATCGATCACGCCGTAAAGGAATGTTCCCGTTCCGGCCGCGGGATCCAGGATGAGCACTCGGTGCGTCTTGTCGGGGACGTGTCCGCCGGACTGCGGTGGCAGGGGAATCTTCTGCGCGTCGGCCAGCCCATCCTTGATCTTGAAGTCTGATTTCAGAATCTCGTCCACCGAGCGGACAATGTAGGACACCACCGGCTCCGGCGTGTAATAGACGCCGCGCGCTTCCCGCAGGCCGGGATCGTACGCGGCGAGGAAGGTCTCGTAGAAATGCACCACTGGATCTTCGCGCCGTGTGCGCCGCCCGAAATCGCGCAGAATCTCACCCATGTCCGTACGGTTGAGAAGTTCGGCCAAATGATCCACCACCCAGGTCAGCCGGAGATCCAGATCGGGGCCGGCAACATAGTGGAACATTTGCCGCAAGAACGGGTTCGTTTCGGGGAGATCAAAGGCCGCGGCTTGGCGGGAAAAGCGTCCCCTTGCGGGCGGATGATTGCAACAGGCGGCAAACAGACCATAGCAGATGGTCTGCGCGTACATGTCGGCAAATTCCTCGGTCGACAGGTCATGCAACAAGACGCGCCGGAACGCCTCGAGCTGCTGGTGCAGCGATCCGGTCGTGTCCGTCTCGTTCTGAAATACGCCTGCTGTCACCCCACGCAGCAGACGGGCGAGCCCGGCCATCCGGTCGGCCAGTTCCTTCGGCGTGCCCACCGTCGGCATGGCCGCGGTGAAGAAGGCATCAAACAACGGCTGCAACACCACCTCCGCCGTGGGCTCCCGATGAAGCTTTCCGCCCGGCCCCGTGCGCCCGATTCGGGCGCTCATGACATAGAGGCCACTCTGATATAGGCGGAATTCCAGGTAATCCGTGAGGACCAGGTTCGGGAGTGCTTCCAAGTACCGGCGGAATTGCTCACTCGCCGCCGCCGCATCCAGATCCTTGCCAAGGTCTTTGGCCTCAAGGTAGCCCAGCGGCGTCCCTTGACGGCACACGATGAAATCTGGCGCGCCGCATTGCACCCGCTTAGGCTCATTCGTGGCGATGACCCCAGTATCAAGGGCTTCGACCAACTGCTTCAGGGCCGGCCGATAGGTATGCTCGGTGGCGTCGCCGTCTGCAAAATGGCGCTGCACCTGGGCCAGATACTCTTGGACTGGGCTCTTGCTGGGCGTCATCAATTCTTTCCCCTGTCTCTGCGGGCGTCCTTTTCTACAGAACAAAGGGACGGAAGTCAATGCGCCGGCGCGCGGTCTATTTTCGTCATCGGCACTGTAGCGGCGGCTACTCCATATAACAGTCTGAGTCAGGATGGCAGCCGCCTCCCGGCAAGTCCTCGCACCACTCATGACCGCTCGAGCCAGGCTCACAGTAGCCCTGTGGGAAAATACAAGTGCTGCACCTCATACCATTGCCGTCCACAGGCCATAGAAATTGGCACTCGCTCGACTGAATCAGGTTCTGAAACGCGGAGTCGCGCGCCGAGGAATTCCTGTCATCGATAGCGGAGGCCGCTTCAAATGACACCGCCCATCCCACCGAACCAGGAAATACCACCACGGAAGCGGCGCTGGGCCTTACCCGTAGATGCCTCAGGATATCGAAGGTTCCACCCCCTGCGCACCGCTGGCAGAGCTGTACGCCCAAGGATTCTGGAGAATGCGTGTACAGTGCATACAAATCGTAAACCGCGAAATGCGTTGCCAGGCAATTCAAGTCCTCGTCAACATACGTTTTGTGCGCGAACGGAAGGCAGAGGGTTATCTGTGCGGTCCGTTGCAGTTCCAGGAACGCGCCGGCCACCTTATACGCGGGTGTATCGGGATTGGTCTTCGGGTCTTTGTACACATCACGCAGCGTCAAGTCTTGATGCGGCAGGCTCTGCAACTGCTCAACGAGTTGTTGGATGAGTTTCTTATTGTCGCGATAGTGCCTCAACGCGAAAGGCTGATTGAGATTCGCAGTCAACTTCGAGACGATCGCGCTGATCGGCACACTTCCGCCATAGAGTTCCGCCTGCGTAATGCCCAGCGTGGTCACAACCATCCGGTTTATACACTCAAAGAGGTGGCCATTCGTCCCGATTGAAGCGTAATTGGCAATGTCGAATGTCGCCGGACTGGGTATCATCAGGCCGGTCACATAAGGAGATTCAACCAAGTCCGGGCAACCGGGCGCTTTCTTCGGTGTAGGGCGGGTTGACTTGTCGCGACAAAGGGTCTTACACCCATTGGAGCTGACTGCCACAGTGGCCGCCAGGGTACTCGTGGCGAGGAAACTTCTGCGGTCAAGCACTCTGTTCTTTTGTCCGTCGGCAACCATTGCAAACGCTCCTTCCTATGTTAAATACCTCGCAAGAACGGCAAATATCGCACACGGATTCCATGGCCTTTCCGACCTGAAATTACCTACTCAGCCGTCACCGTATAATGAACCATGTGTTGTTTGAACGTGCCTTTGCTCAGTCCCAAGGTAAGTGATGACGGCAGTCCCGATTCCGAATGGGTAATGAAGGATTCCAGATCACGCCACCGAAGCGGTGTTCCAGAAAGTGGCTCACTGTTCACTGCAAAAACAAACGCTCCGGGACACAGTCGTAAGCGATCATACTCCTCCCTCTCATTGTCGGACGCTGGCGGAATCCAAACACCCTCCAGTGGCTCGTCTTTCTGCATTGCCCGGCCCTCCTCGGCGGACAACATCACATTGAAATCAAAAAAGTCACTACCCGCTTCCGCAAGATGAATACGGCAGAGATCTAGAATCTTGCGTGCCTCCATGGGCGTAAGGGCCACGGTTTCTTCCGCCGCCCGCAGGGGCAGCAACAAGTAGGAAATCTGGTAGCCATTCCCGGCCCGGGTGATCGCGAACAAGTCTTTCACGCGAGTACCAGTTACTGCCTCGTGCGCTCGCGATAGGGCCGCCCGGATATCTTCAGAAGTCTGGAGATCCACACCCGCAATCGACGTAATCAGGTCACCAGGATGCAGGCAGAGGACCGCCAAGGCGCGCAACAGCGGACCCTTCTCAATGGCAAGTCCTCCTGCGGCTGCTCGCGGAGATCCGTCACCTGTCTGTTCAACTGGAATTGCCTGGCCGAGCGCCCGGTCTAACTCTTGCAGGGCGCGCACAAGAATCTCCTGGGTGGTATAGACGGTCATGGGGATTGCGACGGTAGTGTTCACTGGTTGCGCCTGCGGCGCGAGCGCTTTCTTATACTGATCATACCGTTCGGGCCAAGTGGCTTCTGGATCGCCAGGAAGACCCGACAACTGCCAGGGAGCCGCGGGAATACTGACTACCTTGCCGGTCTTGTTCCCCAGCACCAACTCGTTGCTCGTGGGCGAGAAGGCGGCCATTTCGAAATCTTCCTGGCTATGCCCCACTTCCAGAAGTAGTTCAAGACCAGTCATGTCCCAAACACCGACGGAAGATCCGCTCGAAACCGTGAGAAGTCTTGCAGCGTCGTTCCTGATTGACAACCGTTCAAAGTACTGCAAGTCTCCAGGACTTTCCAGTGTCAGGCTGCCGGTGGTCGTGTCCCATATTTGAAGACCTCCGCCCTTCGTTGCGACAACAAGGTTATTTTGATGCGGCACAAACGCCTGATGACTAGGCATGCCATCCAATGTGACCGTGTGCTCGAGAACCCAGGAATCCGTGTTCCAGACCCGCACCTTTTCATCCGTGGACGCCACGGCAACCAAACGGCCATCATGCTGGACAGCAACAGAAACAACTTTGCCTGAGTGTCCCTCGAGCTTGTGCAGGGGAGCGCCAGTCTCTGCATCCCAAACGATCACCGCATCGTCCCATCCCCCCGTAACGGCCTGAGTGCCATTGGCGCAAAAAGCGATATCCAGAACCTCCCCGGAATGTTCGAGGAGCGGAACGACTTCCTCGGGATTCGAACAATTGATGATCATGGGACAAAATGGATCGAGGATAGCGGCCAATTTGGTGCCATCGGGGCTGAAGTCAATTGCTCGAGCACCGTGCGGACTCGCGGCCAGAGCTAATACTGGACGCCGCTGTAACATATCTGTGATAAGCACGGCGTTGTCGAAGGACGCTGTCGCAAGGAAGTGACCATCAGGCGAGAAACTGAGATCTGCCAGATCGCCCGCATGATTGACGATTGGCATGGGCGTTGCCGGCCCGGGTTCCCGCCACTCCTTGATCTGGCCGTTTCCCACCGTACATAACGTTGTCGGGGTCTTCGGTAAGAACTGCGCCGAAGAAATGAAATCATGGCCGGCAAAGACCACGGCTGGTTCTTTTTCACTCTCCAGACGCCAAAACTTGATCGATCCCAAGACTGACGCGGAGAAGACGCGATCATCCTTTATTCCCGCGTATCTAATATCTTCTCCATGCTTATAAACATGTTTCAACTCACCCGTCTTTACGTCCCATAGACGTGCCGTGCCGTCCGCGGACCCCGTAATGAGGAAGTTTCCGGATGCATCATGGCTGATAACCGAGATCGCGCCAGCATGACCACGGCACAGTGCGCGGCGTTCCCCCGACGCCGTGTCAAAAACGGCAACATCTGTTCCAATCGCCGCGGCAATGGAAGTTGCATCAGGCGACAACGTGGCCAGTCTTCCAGAGCCTTGTTGCCGGACTCTCCCCAAATTCGTGTCAACCAGATGCCATGTGCCATTAATAGCCTGGACCAGTGCAAGGGGCTCCGTCAGATGAAAACGTGCCAGATAGAGTGGGCCCGCGCCTAAGTCTAGTTGTGACAATGCCACACCTTCCCCCAAATCCCAAAAACGCACGGTCCCATCGTCTCCAGCGGAGATCAAACGAAGATTGTCCTTCGAAATATCAACCGACCTGACGGGTCCAGCATGGCCTGTGAAAGTTTGTCGCCTCTGGACCGTGTCCATATCATAAATTTCAATCTTGCCTGTCCGGAGAGCCACCGCAAACATGTGGCCGTCTGGACTTATGGCAAGGTCGTTGAAGATGGCCCCGATTTTAGCCGATCCCCGTACTGTCCCCGCCGCTTCATTCCACACGGTTGCCCAACCATCTCTACCCAGACTCACGGCGCTTTCGCCGTCTTGTGTCCAGGCAGCACGTGTGACGGGCGTGGGACTCCCGGTCAGGGTGCGAACATCTTGATTGCAGAGATTGAGAAGATAGCCCCATTCCCAATCCCGAAGGTGCTCCGGGACCTTCCAGATGAGTTGGCGGGCGAGCATGTAGCTCCGAGTGTCAACATACTGCTTAATCAATCGAATCTGGGCCAGATACCCGTCACGCTCCGCTTGGCGCCGCGCTTCCTGTTCTCTTTCTTGCGCGATGATCGCGTTGTCGCGCGAAGCTTCCGCCAAGTGACGCTGATCGCGTTCGTTGTTCCGTGCGGCAAGGACTGCCAGGTAGGAGTAAACGCCAAGAACCAGGAGGCACACTCCCGCCGCGGCCACCGTGTTGAGGACTGCCCGGTGCCGCCTGTAATAGCGCTTCAAGTGTTCGGAAATTCGGTAGCTATATGCCTTTACAATCGCTCCCGAAAGGAACCGTTCAACGTCACTCGCCAGTTCAGAGGCGCTTTGGTAACGCGCTTCACGCGCCTTGCTTAAGGCCTTCATGCAGATTACCGCCAGTTCCGGCGGAACGTCTGGGACCCGCTCCAGTACGGGAGTCACGGGACGCGAAACGACATCGCGCAAGATTTCACTGTAATTGTTTCCCTCGAAGGGTGGCTTGCCCGTCAGTATTTCATAGAGCACCGCGCCCAGGCTGTACACATCGGAGCGTGCATCGATGGCGTCAATCCGTCCCGCCGCTTGCTCTGGTGACATATAGTGCGGAGTTCCTACCGCCATCCCATCGGATGTCGCCGTCTCCACTGCTCGCGGATCAAGTCTCAGTTGGCGTAACGTCTCCCGCAGTTTTTCTTCATTGTGGTCCTCCTTGCCAAGGATCTTCGCAATGCCCCAGTCGAGCAAAACAGTTTCGCCAAAAGCCCCCACCATGATGTTCTCGGGTTTCACGTCACGGTGAATGACGCCGCGGCTGTGCGCATAACTGATGGCCTGGCACACACCAAGGAATTGTGGGAGAATCCGGAGACGGTCGGCCAATGACTTGCAATCGCGGATACACCGCAACATCGTTTGCCCGCGCACTAATTTCATCGTGTAGTAAAGGTTACCGTCGAGCCGGCGGCCGACCTCGTAGACGGGAACAATGGATGGGTGTTCGAGTTGACCGGTGATGCGCGCTTCTTGCAGAAACCTCGAGGTCATTGCCAGTACCCCGCGGACGGGTGTCTCGACATTTCCCGCCTCCGAGGGGGGGACGAGCAATTCTTTCAAGGCAATGTCTCGTCCCAGGTGCAAGTCATGAACGATCAACACCCGTCCCATGCCCCCGCGCCGATGCTCGGATATGCGGCTGTACCGGCCGGGAGTTTCGAGCACCGCCTGGAAGGGTGCTCGAGACTCAAACCTGAGCGCCCCCTCGCCCATTAGCGGTGTTTCAAGCGCGCCGTCAGCGGTGATTCGCAGGTAACCCGAGAACGTCCGGGCGAGTTGTTCCTCCCCCCCCATGGTCACAAGCGTAGCGGCAGCACTGCCCCCGTGAGCGGCAATCGCTTCGTTGGCCACGCGCTCGATGAGTGCGCAGTCCGATTCACTCACGACCTTCATTTCGACGAGACGAGCCGCGAGCGATTTTTCGGGCGCAATCATCCACGCCGCGGCCGCCTCAACGATCTTCAACGGATCAATGTTCTTGAGCTGGACGGCGAAGATTGCGAAGACCAAATTGCGATCTCGATCCAAGCGTGCAGACAAGGTGCCTCCCTCATGAGTGGAATCAAGTGCCTAGACTACTGAGGGGCTGAGACTTCCTCACCTTCAACCCAAGTGTCACACATTCTTGCCAGGGTGTCAAGTCCGCGAGCTCACCCAGGTTTCACATAGGTTTCACACCGGCCAAACAGCGTTCTCTTCGTCTTCAGCAACTCCCGGTGGAGGCGCACTGCGCTCTTGCCTTTCGGATAGCCACCCCCATTCCTCATTCCCCAAAGAGTGGTCGTTCATTCCTAATTCCTAATTCCTCATTCATAATTCATGATTCCCTGGGCTACAATCCCGGTGGGCAGCAAGGAGATTTTGCGATGAAATATTCACAATTGATGTTGGTTCTCGCGGTGTGCCTCGCCTTTTCCGCGGCGGGACAAGTCAACCGGCGCGGCGAAGACGCCGCCATCACCGCCCGCATCGAGACCATGTTCCTCCTGAACGAGCACCTGAATCCGTTCAACATCAACACCTCGACCGAAGAAGGCGTGGTGACGCTCACCGGCGGCGTCAACGATGAGATTCAGAAACAACTGGCGGAAGATCTCGCCCGCGGCGCCAAGGGGGTCGTCGAGGTCAGGAACCACATCACGATCGTCCCGGTGGCCTACAGCGACAAAGACCGCCGCGGCATTCGCCAGAAATTCGTCGACAAAACCACGACCGCCGCCGTCAAAGCGAACCTCCTGTATAATCGCGAATTCCACGGACTGAAGATCGGTGTCGAGACCGTCAACGGCGTCGTCACCCTGCATGGAAACGCCTACAACGAGGCGCAGAAAAAGCGCATCGAAGAAATTGCCTTCGAAACCAAGGGCGTGGAACGCGTGATCAACAACCTGACCATCTTCGCACCCGATCCGGTCGACGACGCCGTCGAGCACGTCGGCCGGCAACTCACCGACGAGTGGTTGGAAGCCCGCGTCGAAACCGCCATCCTCGTCAATCGTCACCTCAGCATCCGCGAACTCGACGTGGAAGTGGAAGGCGGCATCTGTTTCCTGAGCGGCAATGTGGACGCCGCGTCCGAGCGCGATCTGGCCGGCAGCGTCGCCAAGGCCATCAAGGGAGTGGGCGAGGTGCGTAACCAAATCCAGATCCGGCCCGGGGCACGCCTCGCGCCGCCGGCCACCAACACCCCTTCCCCCCTGGACGCCACCCCCGCGCCCACTGCCCCCGAAGCGCCAGCCGTGGCCCCGCCCTCCCCAGAAGCCCCCGTGCCCGTCCCACCCGCCGTCGTAGAAGCCGTCCCCCTCCCCGCCCCGGAAGCAACCGAGCCCCAGGACTTGGAGAAGTTCTGAACCGCCCTGTCCGCTTCGTCCCTCTATTCAAACCAGTCCATTTCGCCCACGCCTTCTCCCCACCCATGAAACAAGATAAAGACCGTTGTTACAGAAACACGGAACGCCCAAATTAAGCTAGATAGGCAATATATGTTTTTTGTTAAGCGACTATTCTGTATGAGTTTAACGAAGTCATGCATGAGGTAGAAGAAAGTGCTTGACAATCACCATAATCTATGGTGAGATGGCAACCGGACGTCCCCTGGATCTTCTATGGAACGTGACAGAGATTGCCCAGCCACCGCGGCTTTGTCCAAAAAGTCGTGTTCCACATGAGAAGTCACTATGCATCCGCACATCCTGATATTTATGGCATTTCTTAGCGGGATCATCCTGACGCTGTATCATGGCGTGCGCCTTATTCCGATACGAATGGATCCGGAACGACCTCGGCGGCCCTTCCTGTCTTCGTTGCTGCTCTTTTGCTTTATCGCCATACTCTTTTTCGGCTTCCTGTACTGGACGACGCTGCATACCGCCGTTGAAGTTCCTCTAACTCTAGCAGCGCCAGACGAGCAGTACTTGGAAGGTTGGCTCATGTTGCCGCCTGGTAGTTATTGGGGTGCATTGGTCATTCCGCAGGAAGCACAGCCCACATCTGCCACGGCCGGACACGCTCTTGCGAAGGACTTCTACGATCTCGATTACAGCGTGTCGATAAATGGTAAGGTGGCCGACCGCGAGATTGGGACCAAAAGCGTGAATCGAGGCGAGCAACAATTTAG
>JACPGD010000439.1 GCA_016182645.1 Candidatus Hydrogenedentota bacterium
ATCGCGGCCTGGCACCAGGAGCCGGATCCCCGCAGCGTCATCACGATTGCACACCTGATGCGGATGAGCAGCGGCCTCGATTTCACCATGGGCAATCCGGCCAATGGCCTCATGTTTACCAATGAAGACGACCACAGCCGCGTTTACTTTGGGGCCATCAACGTCTTTGAGTATTCCATCAGCCAGCCGCTGGCATTCCCCCCGAACACCGTCTGGCGCTATCGCAACTGCGACCCACTGACGCTGGGCAAGATCATTCGTGACACGCTCGAAAAGCAGGGCGAGAACTATTTGACGTTTCCGCAGCGCGCCCTGTTCGACAAGATCGGCGCGCACCATTTCGTGCTCGAACCGGACCCGTGGGGAAATTTCATCATGACTGGGTTCGACTACGGGACGGCGCGCGACTGGGCACGCTTCGGGCTGCTCCATTTATGGGACGGTGTTTGGCAGGAGGAGCGCATTCTGCCGGAGGGCTGGGTTAATTTCGTGCGCACGCCCGCCCCCGCGGATGCGAGCCAAGGCTATGGCGGCCTGTTCTGGCTGAACCGTGGGCGGCAGTTTAAGACGCTTCCAGAGGACATGTTTTGGCCGGCGGGACATCACGGACAGGCGGTCTTCATCATTCCCAGCCGGGACGTGGTCGTGGTGCGGCTGGGTCTCAGCGTGGTGGGCGACACCGACCCGTATTTTGAACATCTTCTCGGCGCTATCCTTAGCGCCGTGGACAAGAATCGAGAGAAATAGATTCCAAAGAATAGCGAAATGGTTTACATAGTGACACTGGTATAACCTGGCAACAGTCCAATCTCTGGAACACGCCGGGGTTGCGTGGTGTTTGAGATGGAGGAGGAGATCCCTCTGCCCAAGCGAGGAGGATCTCCAAGAATTGCCAATCGCACCCCCTCGAATGTTAATCCTTTTAATCCCAATGAGTTAGCGTGACTATCGCTGGCGTCATTGACCGAACGGGGCTGGAAGCCCCGGCTACGTGGGGCGGCTTGCCCCCAGGAGGTTTGAGCGTTGTCTGAAGGAAACGAAGCAAAACCGAAGCGCCGGATCATGTTGAGCGGAGCGGCCATTGTGATCGCCCTGCTGCTGGCCGTGTCGCTCTTCCTGCGCGAGTCCACGACGGCGGAATCCACCCTCGAGGACATGCCGCTGTTCGAGGTGCAACAGGGACCGCTGCTCATCAGTGTCATGGAGTCCGGCACCATCAAGGCGCGCGAGCAGGAAGTCATCAAGAACGAGGTCGAGGGGCAAACGACCATCCTTACCCTGGTGGAAGAAGGCAAAGTGGTGGAGAAGGGCGAACTGCTGGTCGAACTCGATTCGAGCCAACTGCAGGACCGGCTGATCGAGCAACAGATCATGGTGCAGAACAAGGAAGCCACCCTGGTGAATGCGCGCGAAACATTTGAGGTGGTCAAGAACCAGGCCCAGAGCGACGTCACCCAGGCAGAACTGACCCAGCAGTTCGCCCAGGAGGACCTGCGGAAATTCAAGGATGGCGACCACCCGATGGCGGTCAAAGAGGCCGAGGCGAAGATTACGCTCTCCAAGTCCGATCTGAACCGGGCGGAAGAGAAACTACGCGGGTCGGAGCGGCTGCTCGAAAAAGATTTTCTGACGAGTATGGAATTCGAGGCGGACAAGCAGTCGGCGGAGAAGGCCAAGCTTGACGTGCAACTTGCGGAAGCCAGCATGAACCTCCTTCAAAATTTCACGTACACGCGCACGGTGACGGAACTGGACAGCGCCGTGGTCGAGGCCGGGCGGGCACTCGAACGGGCAAAGCTCAAGGCGAACGCGGATGTCGTCCAGGCGGAAGCCACGCTGAAAGCGGCGGAGGCGGAGTATAAGCAGCAGCAGGACAAACTGAAGAAAATCGAGCAGCAGATTGAGAAGACGAAGCTCTATGCGCCGACGAGCGGGCTGGCCGTATACGCCACCACCGGCGAAGGCGGCTATCGTGGGAACCAAGAGCCGCTTGAGGAAGGCCAGGTTGTGCGTGAGCGCCAGGAATTGATTTATCTGCCGACCACTAATTCGATGATGGCGGAAGTCAAGCTGCACGAGGCAAGCTTGTCCAAGGTCAAGGCAGACATGCCCGTCCGGGTCCTGGTCGACGCGCTGCCGGGCCGCAGCTTCACCGGAACGATCCACCGGATCGCGCCCCTGCCTGATGCGCAAAGCGCCTGGCTGAACCCCGACCTGAAGGTCTACAACACCGAAGTCTACGTCACGGGGGACACCACCGGGTTGCGGACGGGCATGAGTTGCCGTGTCGAGGTGCTTGTCGAGCGGTATGAGAATGCCACGTATGTCCCGGTCCAGGCGGTGATGCTCGTCAAGGGCAAACCGACCGCCTACGTGGTGGAGGGCGGCGTGCCGCAGCAGCGCCAAGTCGAAATTGGTCTTGACAACAACCGCATGGTCAATGTCATCAACGGGCTGAAGGCAGGTGAAATGGTCCTGCTCACGCCGCCGCTGAGCGACGCTGCCGTCGAGCAAGAAACGGATGAAGGCGGCGATCCCGCGGATGCCGACGGGCTGTTGCCTGCCACGGACACCAGTGCGGCCACGCGGCCATCCACGGGTGCGGCCCAGCCCGCGCCTGGCGAGGCGGCCGCGCCGGGCCCGGAAAGCGCGGGGCCGGATGGCAACCGCCAGCGGGGCGGAGAAGGATTTGGTCCCGGCGGTGGCGAGGGGCGGCGTGGCGGTGGCGAAGGCCGCCGGGGTGGCGGCGCCTTCCGTAATATGACGCCAGAACAACGCGAGGAAATGCGCAAGCGATTCGAAAGCATGTCACCCGAGGAGCAGCAGCGCATGCGCGAGCAGTTCATGCAGCGGCGCCAGCAGCAGGAGGGTGGTGATGCCGCTCCGGGTGCTGGCGGCCAGCTCGAAGCCGCGCCCCCGGCGGCCGATGGCCCCGTGACGCCGCCTGCCACGGGTAGCGCCCAACCCGCGCCGGAGACCCCAAGCGCTGGCGAAAGTGCTGCGCCGACGGCGAGCGGCGCCGCCACGGCACCCGCGGACAGCGCGGCCTCGGGGGGCAGCGCCGCTACGGGAGACACTGGGGCCGGTGCGGCCCCGGCCGCCGAAGCCGCCAGCAACGCATCATGACCGCGACAGCCACGCTCACCAAGACCCTCGTCTCATTGCGCGAGGTGCGCAAGATCTACCGGATGGGCGATCAGGACGTGCACGCGCTCGCCGGGGTCAATCTGGACATCAGCGCCGGCGCGTTTTGCGCCATGATGGGCCCCAGCGGTTCGGGCAAAAGCACCATGCTCAACCTGCTCGGCTGTCTTGACCGTCCCTCGAGCGGCATCTACACGCTCGAGAACCGGAACGTAGGCAAGCTGAACGACGACGACCTCAGCGAGTTGCGCCTGCGCCGGCTGGGCTTCATCTTTCAGAGTTTCAACCTGATCCCCCAACTGACCGTGCAGGAGAACATCGCGCTGCCCCTGTTCTACCTGGGCTGGGAGCAAGAGCGCAGCGCGAAACGCGCCACGGAACTGGCCGCGATTGTCGGGCTGGAGTCGCGCCTGCGCCATCGGCCCCAGGAACTCTCCGGCGGCCAGCAGCAGCGCGTCGCCATCGCGCGCGCCCTGGCGAATGATCCGGCCATCATCCTCGCGGATGAACCGACGGGCAACCTGGATTCCAGCACCGGCGTGCAGATCATGGAAATGCTCACCGCGCTCCATCAGGAAGGCAAGACCCTCATTATGGTGACGCACGAACCGGATATTGCCGCCTATGCTTCGGTCCAAATCCACATGCGCGACGGCAAGATCGACGAGGTCCATGGCGAATTATGATGATGCAGCGCCTGAACTTGGCCCGAAATGTGCAATTGGGCGTCAAGAACCTGCTCCTGCACAAGCTCCGCTCTTTCTTGACCATGCTTGGCATCGTGTTTGGTGTGGCCAGCGTCATTGCCATGCTCTCGATCGGCGAAGGCGCCAGTAAAGAGGCCCTCGAGCAGATCCGCAAACTCGGCAGCACGAATGTCATTATCAATAGTGTCAAGCCGCAGGAGGACCAGCAGCAATCGAGCGCCCGCAGTTACATGAGCGTCTACGGCCTGACCTATGACGATGAAATCCGTGTACGCGAGAGTTATGGCGCGGTCACGCAGACGGTGCCCATGAAGCTGGTGCGGCAGCAGGGCCGTTTGCAGGCGCGCGAACTCGAGTTGCGGGTCGTCGGCACGTCTCCCAACTGGATCGATTTGGTGCAGCGGCCCATTTTGGCCGGACGCTATCTGGCGCCACGCGACGTGCAGGAAAGTGCCAATGTGGTGGTGTTGACGGAATACGGGGCGCGGCGGCTCCTGGCCACGCAGAACACCATTGGCCAGGCCTTGCGCATCGGTCGCTATTACTACGAAGTCATCGGCATCATCAAGAGCGAATCTGGCCAGGGCGGAGGCATCCAGACGCCCGACCAGGAAGTGGACGCTTATATTCCCATCAATGTGGCGCGTGCGCGCTATGGCGATGTCAATGCCCGCCGCACTTCGGGCTCGCGCGAAATGGAACGTGTGGAATTGCACCAACTAATCGTGCAAGTG
>JACPGD010000440.1 GCA_016182645.1 Candidatus Hydrogenedentota bacterium
CGGCAACGGGGAATCGGGCCGGAGGAGGTGCGCTGGATTCTCATCTCCCACTTCGATCCCGATCATATCGGTGGGTTGATTGATTTTCCCGCGGCGCGTTTGTACTGTTCCGTCGAAGCGTTCGCATCCATTCGCGGCAAACACGGCTGGCGTGCGCTCCGGATTCGGCTGTTGCCCGAACTCCTGCCGGCGGACCTGGCGGCCCGCGTGGAACTCTTGCCTGAGTTTTCGGGCCCAGCCGTGGGGCCTTTCGAGCATACGCACGACCTCTTTGGGGATGGCTCAATTCTGCTGGCGCCGTTGCCGGGGCACGCCGCGGGCCAGGTGGGCGCACTGGTGAACACCGTGGAGCGCGGCCGGGTGTTCCTGGTAGTGGACGGCTGCTGGAACCGGGCGGCGTTGCGACATCCAGAATTTCGGGGCGGGTTGCACCGCTATATCGCAGTCTCGCGGCCGGCGCAGGACGAGACCTACCGAAAGCTTCAGGCATTTACGAAAGAATTCCCCGAAGTTCCGCTCATCCCGGCGCATTGTCCCGAGGCGTGGGCAGAGTTCTCGGGTGGCGTGTGACGTTATGGGTGTGGAGCAGTCCTAAACAAGATGCAGACAATTCCTTTGAAGATCGTGGGAGTCGGGCGGTATCTGCCGGCGCGGGTGGTGCCGAACGCGGAAGTAGAAGCCCGGTGCGGGCTGCGCGCCGGCTGGATCGAGCGCAAGACCGGCGTGCGGGAACGCCGCTGGGTCGTCCACGAAACCAGCTCGCAGATGGCCGCCTGGGCGGCAGAGGAAGCCTTGGCCGACGCCGGGATGAAGGCCGGGGAGATTGATTTGATCCTCAACGCCTCGGGCACGCCCGAGCAGGTGATCCCGGACACAGGCGCGCTGATTCAACGCGAGCTTGGGCTGGGCAATTCGGGCATACCAAGTTTCACCATTCATGCGACGTGCCTCAGTTTTCTGATGGCCCTCGACGTCGCCGCCAACTACCTGGCCTTGGGCCGGTACCAGCGCATCCTGATTGCCTGCGCCGATATCGCTTCCTGCGCGCTGAATTTCAAGGAGCCGGAGAGTTCGGTGTTGTTTGGCGATGCGGCGGGCGCGTGCGTCGTGACACGGACGCCACCGGGAGAGGACAGCGCGTTGCTCGCCGCGTACTTCGCCACGTATGGCGAGGGCGCGTCACTGACTGAACTGCGCGGCGGCGGTTCCCGTCGCCACCCCAACAATCCCCTGACCCGCCCGGAAGATGCGCTCTTCCACATGGAAGGGCCGAAGGTGTACCGTATGGCGCGCCAATACGCGAACACGGTCCTTGAGAGGGTACGTCCCGGACTGTCGCGCGGCCTGGGCAGCATTGAATTGGTGGTGCCGCACCAGGCCAGCATCTTTGCTCTCCGTGCCCTGCGCCACCACAACTTCCCCGACGAGCGCGTGGTGCTTACCCTTGACCGGTTCGGGAATTGCATTGCGTCGTCGCTGCCGGTCACGCTCTACGAAGCCATCCGGGGGCGGCGCATCGAGCGCGGCCAGGAAATGCTGTTGTGCGGCACCGGCGCCGGCCTTTCCCTCGGCGGGCTGATACTCCGTTATTAGCCAGCCGCCACAAGTCGCCCGAGTCGTCGCGCGCTCGCCGAGCGCGCGACTACTTGGCGAGCGCGCGACTACTTGTCAGCAACAGGAACAGGCTATGAACATTGCAGAAGATTTCCTGCGGCGCTTGGAGGAACAAGGCGAGCAGGTGGTCCTCGATACGCCGCGCGGCCAGACCTCTACCGCCGCGGCGCTCGTGCGGCACATTGCCGTCATGCGGGCGCGGCTGGCGGCGGCGGGACTGGCGCCGGGGGACCGCGTCGTGTTGCAGGTTCCGAATGGGCCGCTGTTTGTTGTCGCGCTGGTCGCCGTGCTGGCGCAGGGGGGCGTGCCCATCCTGTGCGAGCCCGGCCTCGGCGACGACGTCTATGGGCGGTGTCTCGTGGCGGCCGCGCCGCGCTGGGTGATCGTCCATCCATTGCTGCTGGCACTCGATCGGGCGCCCTGGCTCCGGCGGTGGTTGCGGCGGCGCGAAATCTTTGTGCCGCCAGTGTCCAAGGTGGAAGGTGAACACGACCACCCGGCCGGACAAAGTCCGGCGGGCGCCGGCGCGGGGCGGATCGTGCTAAGTGGGCGCTCGCTGCGAAGGGGGACCGCCGGGGCCTTGGGCCAGCCCGTCGACGTTTCCCCCGAAGCCGACGCCGTCATCGTCTTCACCGGCGGAACGACTGATGCGCCAAAGGGGGTACGTTTGTCGCACGCGGCGCTGGCGCGGTATTTCACGCTCGTGGGAGATCTGGTGAAGGACCTGCCGATCACGCGTTTGCTGGCGGACACGCCACCGCAGGTGCTCTATGCGCTCTATCATGGGCGGCGGGCTTGCGTCAGCCGCGGGCGGTTGCGGAAGCGGGCCGCGTTTCTCGGCCGTGCGATTGCCGAGGGGCGCGTGGATGCCTATTTTGGATCGCCCTATGTCTGGATGTACCTTGTCCGGGAGCGATTGAAAGTGGGGGAGAGGCTGCCACGGTCGTTGCGCGTCGTGCTGATGGGGGGCGCGCCGGTGACCCCAGATTTTCTCCGGCTGCTTCAGGATCGGCTGCATCCCGAGACCATTATATGGTGTCTCTATGGCGCGACGGAGACGGGGCCGGTGTGCAGCGTGACCTGCGCGGAGAAGCTGGCGTGGCGCGGCGCGGGAGACTTGGTGGGGATGCCGTTGCCGGGGGTGAAGGTGTGGCTCGAGGACGAGGGGGAGGACGGCGTGGGGGAATTAATGGTCGAGACCCCCGCGGCGTTTTCGGGGTACCTGAATGAAGCAACGCCGGCGGCCGGGGTGCATCATACGGGCGATCTGGCCATGCTCGTCGAGCAAGCGGGCCAGCAACGCATCGTGCTGGCCGGCCGCAAAAAGGACATGATCATCCGCGAGGGGATCAACATCTATCCGGGGCTGTTTGAACCCTTGCTGGCCGCATTGCGTGACGAAGAGGACCTCCCGGTGTTCGAGCAATGCGCCCTGGCCGGCATCTGGGACGCCGAGGCGCAAGACGAAAAAGTGGCCTTCTGCTATGTGCCGAACCGGGCGGATTTCACGCTCTCTGATGCCGTGCGGCGCCGAATCGCGGCGATCACCGGGCCGGCGGCGGCGCCCGATTTCTATGTGGCTTTCGATGCGTTTCCCGTCACCGGGCGCCAGAACAAACTCGACAAACAGGCGCTGCGCACGCTTGCGGCGTATCGTCTGGGGTCGCTCAAGCAGCCGGTAGTCGCCGTGGGCGATCAAGGGCAGGGCGCGCCGTGACCGCCACTGCAACAATGCCGCGCTGGCTTGTGCCCTATGGCTGGCGCTATTTCCGCGCGAAGCAGCGCCTGCTGTGGCGCGATGCGCCGGTCCACGCCCTGCGCACGGGCTTGCTGAGGCTCCTGCATTTCGCGGCCCTGCAAGGTGCGTGGCCCCTGGACAACATCTTCTGGCCCCAGTGGCCGGCGGCCGCGCCCAGCCAGATCATCTTCATTCTCGGGCATCAGCGTTCCGGCACAACGCTGCTGCACCGCTTGTTGGCGGCGGACCCGCGCGCACGCGCCCTGACGCTGCAAGAGATGTTGTTCCCCGCCCTCAGCCAGCAATGTTGTCTGCGCGTGGCGGGCTGGTTGGATGAACGCCTTCTTCATGGCGCGATGGCCCGGCGCCTCAGGAGCATTCAAGATCGGGCGCTTGCGGACATGGACCCTATTCATCGCATCCGCCTGCACGAGATTGAAGAGGACGAGTTCGTCCTCTGGGCAATCTTCGCGTCAGCGATGTGCGCGAATGATACGCCGGCCGCTGCGGCCAGCGAAGAACTGGCGGAGTTGCGCTCGCTCGCCTTGCAAGACCCCGCCTGGCAGGAACGCACGCTCCGCTACTACCGCGCCTGTCTGCTCAAGAAAGTAAACGCAACGTCCCGCGTAGACGTTGCGTCTACGATCTGGATCGTGGCAAAGGACCCGGCATTCACGAAGCGGATTCCGCAGTTGGCGCGCGTGTTTCCCGAGGCGCGCTTCATCTATCTGCACCGCGATCCCCTGCGGGCGATCCCCTCTCGCCTGCGGCTGGTTGAGGCGATCTGGCGGCAGCGATTCGGGCCGCAGGTCCGGATGGAGGCCGCGCAAACGCAGGCCCTGCTGCGGGACAGCCTGGATACTTATCTCTCCGCGGCGCGCGACCTGCCGCTTGTGCCGCCCACGAAACGCTACGACATGCAGTATGAAACGTTCACAGCGGACCCGTTGGCCGAAATTGCGGCGGTCTATGCCCACTTCGGGTTGGGTGAAGTGCCTGGCGAAATGGAGAACGCCCTCCGGGAATTGCATTCCGCCCGATCGACAACGCCCAGAGGCAAGCGCCCGGCGCCTCCCGATTTTGGTCTCAAGGACGAGGACATTCTCGGCCCCCTGCGCGGTTCCCTCGGGTAGCGTCCGGATTCCGTGCTGGACGCTATCGGGACGGAGCGCGTTTCCGTGCGTGTCGTGTTTGACACCCCGGCCTTGGGTTTGGCATTATCTACCCGCATTGGCGAGCGGGACAGCCGTTCGCCCCTCTTATTGATGTCATGTGGGCACACAATATCCTTGGTGCGCCCAAGTTCTGTTTCTACTCGTTTGGGAACACCTGGGGAGCAAATGGCGTTGGTATCCCTGCTTGAATCAGTCGCGGCGCATGAAATCGAGCTGATGGCGCGGGTCGGCGCGGCCGAAGAGGAAGCGCGCCGGATCGTCGAGCAAGCGCATGCGGAGGCCGGTACGTTCCTGCAAGAAGAACACGCGCGCCTCGATGCGGACATGGCGGCCCGGCGACGCGAAGCGGCCGATGCCCGCGAGGTGGAGCGCCAGGCCATTGAAGCCGCGGCGGAGCAGCGCGTGCGCGAAATTCGCGCCGCCCGCGCGGGCGCATTGGAAGCAGTGACGCGGGAGCTGTTGCAGTGGGTGCTCCCGGCCCAGCCACGAGGGAGTGCCCTATGATTGCGCGGATGGATCGCGTGGAGGTCGTGTTCCTGCGTTCCGAGTTGCAGGGGCTCGTCGCGTTTCTGCAAGAGCAGGGCGTGATGCACGTCGAAACGGTCCCGCTCGCGATGGAGAAGTTCCCTGGGTTCCTGCATCGCGTCCATCTGCCGGCCGAGGAACGGGCGGAATTGACCGACCTCCAGCAGTTGCAGACGATGTTGCGGGAGTCTCTGCCGCTGCTGAGCCAGCAGCCCGCGCATATTGCCATTGTCGAAGCGGGCCAGCGGCTCGAGCGCGAGGGGTTGGACGCCTGGCGCGACAACATCCGGGCCTGGCACCGCTCATTGCGCTCGTTGAGCCGGCGCAAGCTGAACGTTCAGGACAATATTGAGTTGCTGCGCAATTACAAGCGCATCGTCCAGAACGTCTCGCCGATCCTTGAAGAACGCAAGCTGCAATTGGGGGGCAACGTCCGCATCCTTGTGCTTCAGGGGCAGACCCCCGAGACGATCCGCGATCTCGAGAAGCGGCTGATCAATGAAATCAGTACGCAGTGCGAACTCATCCAGAAACCGCATTCGCGCAACGAAGTGGTCGTTATCTTGCACTATCCCGAGGTCCAGGCCGAGGCCGTGTCCGCGTTCTTGAAGCGGGCGGAGATCACCACGGTCGATGTGCCCGATCAGGAGATCCGCGACAAGTCCCCGCACGAGATTATCGCCAAGATCGACCACAAGGTCGACGGGTACCTCGCGGACTTGGACAAAATCGTGGCCGAATTGCAGGAGACCACCGCGCAGGTTGGCGGCAACCTGGCCGCGGCCGAGCAGATGGTGTCGACGCGGATCGCGCAAATCGGCGTCGTGGAACATTTAGCGCAGAGCCAGATGATTGGCGTGGTCCAAGGCTGGATCCCCAGCGAGGAGTATGCGCGCGTGGCCGCGCTCATCGAGCAGCGCTTCGGTGCGCGCGCCGCTGTCGCGAAAATGCCCCAGGAAGCCATCGAGGCCACGCGCGTCCCAACGTTGTTGAAGAACCCCAAGCTGCTCAAACCGTTTGAAATCATCTTGAAGCTGTTCCAGCCGCCCACCTATGGCCATTTCGACCCAACGGCGCTGGTGGCCTTCTCGTTCATCTTGTTCTACGGGTTCATCATGGGCGACGCCGGCTACGCGCTGATTATCGGTGGCGTGGCCTGGTGGGCGAAGACGAAGTGGGCGCACGTGGCCTTTGTGCGCGACGCCATGACAATTGCGGTCTGGATGGCGGTGTCTTCCTTCGTTTTCGGCGTGCTCTACGGCGAATTTTTTGGCAATTTGCCTGAATTACTGCTCGGTATAGAGGACCCGCCTTTCCACCGCGCGCACAAAACCACCGCGCTGCTCGGCATTGCGATTTTTGTGGGTGTGATCCACGTCCCGCTGGCGCTGGTTCTCGGAATTCGCGAGGACTTCAAGCACCACCACACCAAGCATGGCTTTGAAAAACTGGCCATGCTGCTAGGCCTGACGGCCCTCGGCGTCGCCCTCGGCTCGGGATATGCCGGCCTCAGTGCCGGATATGCCATCGCATTGGTTCTCTTCGCCGTGGCGCTGGTGTTCTTCGTGAAGGGCATGGGCATCATGGCGCCTCTCGGCGTGATGGAAATCCTGTCCTTGACCAGCAATGTGCTCTCCTATGCGCGCTTGATGGCGCTGGGCGTGGCCAGCTTCGCCCTGGCCGATATTGCCAACTCGCTCCCGGAGATGCTGGGCCTGTTTTTCGGCACGCTCATGGCCTTGCTGGTCCATGCGCTGAACATCCTGATTGGCGTGTTCAGTCCGACGATCCACTCGTTGCGACTTAATTATGTGGAGTTCCTTCCCAAATTCTACGATCCCGCGGGGAGAGAGTACCAACCGTTTAGAAAGGAAGTGGTATGGTGAAGACGACATTGAAGAGAACAGCCTTTGTGGCGGCGGCCGTGGTTGTGGCCCTCGCGATTTTCGCGCCAGCCGGCTTTGCCCAGGAACATGCCGCGGCGGCGGAAGCCGGCCCGGTGAGCGTCGGCCAGGGGCTGCGCGTGCTGGGTCTGGCCATTGGCGCGGGCATTGCCATGGCGGGCGCGGCACTCGGAACGGGTCGCGCCCAGGGCGCGATCGGCGCCGGTGGTACGGGCGCGATTGCCGAGAAACCGGAACTGTTTGGACGCATTTTCATCCTCGTGGCCCTGCCGGAAACGGTCGTGGTCCTCGGATTCGTGATGGCGTTCTTGATTCTGGGCAATATCTAAACATCCCCGAGGGGTGTGTCCACAATGGCGAGTCAGAGTGGCAAGAGATCCTTCGCTTCGCTCAGGACGACTCTAAATGGTTGTTTTGCGAATGTTTCCGTGACTCGTGAGTGCAACAGTCCCGCCGCAGCGGGATGCTGGCTAAGGTTGAGTGAATGAGCATTCCGCTCTTACAGACGATGGACGAGCAAGTTTCGCGACAGCGCGATGGCATTCTCGCCAAGGCCAAGCAGGATGCCGAAGCCATTCGTCGGGAGTCGCGCGAACAAGGCGCGGCCCGGCGGGCGGAGGGCCTGCGTCAAACCGAAACCGCGGTGTCCGCGGCGGCCCAACGCGCGCGCGAGCGCGCGGACGCCGAGGCCCACATGGTCATCATGACCACGAAGGACATGATCGCGGACGAGGTGATGCTGGACATCCAGCGGCGCCTGCGGCAGATCGCCGAGGGGCCGGATTTCGCCCAGATCCTGGAGGCGCTGCTGGAAGAATTGCTCGAAGACGCCCCGGCCGACGTGGTCGTGCTCGCGCCGCGGCATCACGTCGAGCATTGCCGCCAGTGGCTGCAACGGCATGGCCGGAGCGGTCTGAGCGTGCAGGCCCTGCCGGGGCTGGATGATGGCGTGGCGATCCAGGACCGGAAGCGCACCTGGCGCGCGACCAACACGCTCGCGTCGCGGTTCCGCCAGCAGGAAGGTGCGCTGCGCAAGCGCTGTGTCAATCGTCTTTTTGGCAGTGAGGCATGAGCATGGCCGAAGCAGCGAGCATACATCTGAACGCCAGGGTCCGCGGGATGAAGAGCAGTCTTTTCACGTCCGCGGAAATCGAGGAAATGCTGCAACAGGGCGACCTGCAGCGGCTGATCGAGCGGCTGCTGGACTCGCCCTACCGCACGGAACTGGCCGAAGCGTTGACGCGCTATCACGGGGCCGACGCCGTGGAAGACGCCGTGAGCCGCAACCTCGTGGCCACCTTTAATGCGCTGATCCGGCGCGCCCAGGGCGAGTTGCAGACGCTCGTGTCGCTCTTCCTCCAGCGCTGGGACCTCGCCGCGGTGAAATCGCTCCTTCGCATGCGCCACCACAACCTTTCTCCCGAGCAGATTGGCGCCGGGTTGATGCCCGGACCGAGCCTGACCGTGCCGCTGCTGAGCGAACTGGCCGCGCAGGACTCGATGGAAGCGCTGCTCACCGGCCTGGCCGGTTGGAACCGGGAGATGGTGCGGCCGCTGGCCAGGCTGTTGCCGGCCTATCGCGATGCGCACGACCTGGGACTGCTCGAAGAAGCCCTGGATCGGCATTACTTCGTCGAGACGGCGCGGCGGCTGCAGAACAGCGAAGACGAAGATTTGCAGATGTTACGGCAGTACCTCCGCATGGAGATTGACCGCATCAACCTGCGCACGGTGTTCGGCTACTTGCAGGGTAGCAAGAGCGGCCCGCTGGCGGACGAGCGGCTCTTGCCGCAGGGACTGCTGCCGGTCACCTTCCTCAAGGACATGGCGGGCAGCGCCGACGTGGCCGCGGCCATGGAGAAAATGGCCTCGACCCTGTACGAGTCCGCGGTCGAGGAGTTGTTCCCGTTGTTGCAAACGCACCGGTTTGCGCCGCTCGAACGGTTCCTCGAACGCATTGTCATGCACGAGATCCGGCGCATGGCCCGGCGCGACGTGTTTGGATTGGGTGTCGTGATGGATTTTGCCTGGCTGAAATACAACGAAGCGGTCAACCTGCGCCTCATTGCGCGCGGCCACGCCGGGCACCTGCCCGTCGGGCGCGTGCGGGAAGAGTTGAACCTGGCCTGATTCGGATAAAGGTAGCGTGAATGGCGGAGAAAGTCGTAGCAATTGCCCACGGACAAGCGGCGCTTCAGCTTGGATTGACCGGCCTGCCGGTGCATGAAGTCAACGAGATCGGCGCCGTCGAGACGATGCTGACGGATCTCATGGAATCCGAGGCGCAGGTGTTGATTGTCGATGAGCGGTTCCGTGGGCAGTTTTCAGAGTGGTTTTCCAACCGGCTGGCCAGGCACTCGGGCCTGCCGTTGATCATTTTCGTCCCCAGTTTTGGAGAAGAAGACGCGGGGACGGATGCTTACATCAACGCAATTCTGAAGCCGGCGGTCGGCTTTGAGATTCGACTGGATTAGTGGCCGGGGCTTCCAGCCCCGCTCTTGAGTAGTGCCTCGCTCGCCGAGCGCGGCACTCGCATGGCCCGAAGACAGGCAGGAATGTGGCGCTCGCTCCAAAAGCGCGGCGCGGGCTGAGGTGACTCAGAAAGCTTCAGGAGTAAGAACATGGCGGTGGCAGAAAAACAAATCACCGGAAAGCTTGTGCGGATTTCCGGGCCGATGATCGAGGCGGAGGGCATGCTCGGCGCCACCATGGGTGAAATCGTGCGCGTCGGCAAGCTCGGCCTCATGGGCGAAGTCATCCGTATCGACAACGACAAGATTTACGCCCAAGTCTTCGAAGACACCAGCGGGATGTTTCTCGGCGAGGAAGTGAGCGGCACCGGCGTGCCGCTCACGGTCGAATTGGGCCCCGGCCTACTGGCCTCCACCTATGACGGCATCCAGCGCCCACTTATCACGCTGAAAGAGTCCTCCGGCGACTTCATCAGTCGCGGCCTCACGGCCCTGGCCCTGGATCGCAACCGCAAATGGGAATTCACGCCCGTCGCGCAAGTCGGCCAGGAAGTGATGGGCGGCGACATTCTCGGCACTGTCCCGGAAACCGGCGCCATTCTCCACAAGATTCTGGTGCCGCCCCGCGTCAAAGGCCGGATCAAGACAGTCGCGCCGGCTGGTGAATACACCGTCACGGACACCATCGCGACCCTCGAAGACGGCACCAACCTGCAAATGATGCACAAATCGCCGGTGAAGTTGCCCCGGCCCTTCTTCAAGAAGCTGCCCCCGAACCAGCCCTTCCTCACGCGCCAGCGCGTGCTGGACATGTTATTCCCCATCGCTAAGGGCGGCTCCTCGATTGTCCCCGGCGGCTTCGGCTCCGGAAAGACCGTCGTCGAGCAGAGTCTCTCGAAGCACTCGAACGCCCAAGTCATTGTTTACGTCGGGTGCGGCGAGCGCGGCAATGAAATGGCCGAAGTGCTCACCGAGTTCCCCCACCTCGAGGACCCGAATACCGGCGACTCATTGATGAACCGCACGATCCTTGTCGTGAACACCTCCAACATGCCCGTCGCCGCGCGCGACGCCTCCGTCTACACCGGCATCACCCTGGCCGAGTACTACCGCGACCAAGGCTACGACGTGGCCCTGATGGCTGATTCGACCTCGCGTTGGGCCGAAGCCTTGCGCGAGATCTCGTCGCGCCTGGAAGAAATGCCCGGCGAAGAAGGCTATCCCACGTATCTGAGCGAGCGTATCTCGGCCTTCTACGAACGCGCGGGCACCGTCATCTGCGCCGGTACGCAAAAAGAAGGCGAGGAGCCGCGCATGGGGTCGCTGACGGCCGTGGGCGCGGTATCGCCCCCCGGCGGCGACTACTCCGAGCCGGTGACCCAGACCTCGATGCGCGTCGTCGGCGGGTTGTGGGCGCTCGACGCCTCGCTGGCCTATCGCCGGCACTATCCGTCGGTGAACTGGAACCGCAGCTACTCCCTGTACTTCGACGGACTGCGGCACTGGTTTGAGGAGAACGCCCCGGCGGGCTGGATCAGCCGCCGCCAGCAGGCGCTGTCGCTGTTGCAGCGCGAAGCGGAATTGCAGGAAGTGGTGCAGTTGGTGGGGCCGGACGCGCTCCAGGACACGGAGCGGTTGATCCTGGAAGTCGCGCGCCTGGTGCGCGACGTGTTCCTGCAACAAAGCGCCTACTCGAAGAACGACGCTTCCTGCCACCTGGACAAGTGCTTCGGGATCATGGAACTGATCCTGACCTTCCACGAGGAAGCGGAGAAGGCGGTGCGGCGCGAGATTCCGCTGTCGCGCATCTCGAGCTTGCCGCTGAAAGAAGAAGTGGCGCGGACGAAGGAAGAGCCGAACGAGGGATTTGTCGAGAAGAAAGATGCGCTCCTCGAACGGATTAAGCTTGAACTGGGCGCCCTCGAGGCAAAATAAGGTTTTCTCAGAATGGCCACATCCACTGCTGACATGTTGCACAAGGAATACTGGGACCTGACCTATATTTCCGGTCCCCTGATCTTCCTGAAGAACGGCGAGCGCTTTCCGACCGGCGCCATCCTGAACGTCCACATGCCTTCGGGCGAAGTGCGCCAGGGACAGGTCCTCGAAGCGACCAAGTCGCACGCGGTCATCCAGATGTTGCAGGGCACTGTCGGCCTCGACGTCGAGGGCACGTCTGTCTCGTTGAAAGACACCGCGGCGCGCGTGGCCTGCACCGAAGACATGATCGGCCGCCGCTTCAACGGCACCGGCGTTCCCATCGACGGCCTGCCCCCGGTCGTCCCCGAGAAGGAAGTGGAAATCGCCGGCTCGGCCATCAACCCGGTCTCCCGTGATGCACCGAATGACTTCATCGAAACCGGCGTCTCCGCCATCGACGGCTTCAACACGCTGGTGCGCGGTCAGAAGCTGCCCATCTTTCTCGGGTCCGGTCTGCCCGGCAATGAACTGGCCAACATGATCGTGCAGAATTCCGGCACGAAGGGCGACGACACGCCGTTCGTGGTCGTGTTCGGCGCCATGGGCATCACCGCCCGCGAGACGCAGTATTTCCTGCGCGCCTTCGAAGAGGGCGGCAAAGGCTCGCGCGTCGTCGCCTTCATTAACCAGGCCGACGACCCCGCAATCGAGCGCCTCTTCACGCCGCGTTGCGCCCTGACCGTGGCCGAATACCTGGCCTTCGAGAAGGACTACCAAGTGCTCGTCATCCTGACGGACATGACGAACTACTGCGAAGCCTTGCGCCAGATTTCGTCCGCCCGCGAGGAAATCCCTGGCCGCCGCGGCTATCCCGGCTACATGTACACCGACCTGTCGACCATCTATGAACGTGCCGGGCGTATTCGCGGCAAGAAGGGATCGATCACCCAGATCCCGATGCTGGCCATGCCGGACGATGACATCACGCATCCCATTCCCGACCTGACAGGCTACATTACGGAAGGCCAGATCGTGCTGAGCCGCGGCCTGAACCGCCAGGGCATCTTCCCGCCGGTGGACTTGCTGCCGTGCCTCTCCCGGCTGATGAACAACGGTATCGGTAAAGGTAAGACCCGCGATGACCACCGCGAATGGGCGAACCAGTTGTATGCCGCTTATGCCCAGGGCCAGAACATCAAAAAATTGATGGCCATCGTGGGTGAAGACGCGCTGACCGATCTGGACCGCAAGTATCTGCACTTCTCGAACCATTTCGAGCACGAGATGCTGGACCAGGGCTTCGCCCGCCGCAGTATTGATGACACAATGGATCTCGGCTGGAAACTGCTCGGGTTATTGCCGCGTGAGGAATTGACCCGCGTCAACCGCAATACCCTGGACAGGTATTACGTCCCGTTTGGCGATGATGGCAAGAAAACGTCGTTTGGGCTTTAAGTAGGTTGCGTCAACTGATCCGTCCGATCCGACTGATCCGTCCGATTTTGGGACGTGAAGCATAATCTCCGTTCTTCTGGTAGAATAAAAGAGGGAAGTTGTCATGGAAAACATCGCGCCAACGCGGATGAATCTGCTCGCCCGCAAGGGGCAGATCAAGCTGGCCAGCGATGGCGTCGGGTTGCTGAAAGGCAAGCGTGACGCGCTCTTGCAGGAATTGCTGACGCGCGCGCGCCAGTTGCGCAGCATGCGCAATGAACTCCATGATCGCGGCCGTGTTGCGGGCGCGTCCATCGCCATTGCCCGCGCTGTGCGCGGCACCCCGGAACTCAAGTCCGCCGCAACCGCCGGCCTCCGCGAGCTCGATATCTCGGTCAAGACGGAGAAGGTTTGGGGCCTGAAGCTGGGCGATATCGAACTGGCGGGTGTTCTGCGCAACCCCACGCAACGCGGCGTTGGCCTCTTCGATACCTCTTCCCACGTCCATGAGGCGGCGGAAACCTCCGAGTATATGCTCGAGCAACTCCTCCGCTGCGCACCCCTCGAACGCAACCTCCAGATCATTGGAGAAGAAGTCAAGAAAGTCAGCCGGCGCATTAACGCCCTGGAAGAATACCTCCTGCCCAAACTCCGGGAGGAAGTGCGTCAGATCGCCCGCGTCCTCGATGAACGCGAGCGCGAAGACACCTTCCGGTTGAAACGGATTAAAGGGAAAAAGGCGGCCCAGAAAAAGGCAAAGGCCCACGCTGCGTCCGCCCAACCGGCAGCAGAGGGGGTGGGGTGACATGTTTTTGTGCGAACTTCTCCGTCCCGAACTGATCAAGGTTGAGCTCAAGGCGGAAGGGAAACACGAGGCCATCCAGGAATTGATCGATCTGCTTCTGCAGCAGAATGAGATCTCGCTTGGGCAGCGCGATTTTCTCCTGGAAGAAGTCCTGGCCCAAGAGAGGCGCACAGGCAGCGGCATGGAACGCGGTATCGCGGTGCCGCACGGCATGACTGATCGCGTCGAAGACATCCTCTGCGCGCTCGGCACGGCCCCCGCCGGCATTCCCTTTGACACGCGCGACGGGCGACCGGCGGACCTCCTGGTGCTCTTGCTGGTGCCGCGCCGGAACTTCAAGGGCGAAGTTCATGCCATGGCGGGTATCCAGAACTTGCTCCAGCACGCTGGCCTTAAGGATCGCATCGTCGCCAGCCGCGACGCGCGTGCCATCTTTGAGATGATCCGGGTGCACGAAGGGGACCGGCGAAAAACGCCTCGATTGCGGGTTGCGCGAGTCTGAATCAGGTTGACACCGGCTGGGGGCAAGCCATGTCCCCAGCCCTCCTTGCCGCTTTGTCCGAAAAACGGCCCTACTGCTATAATCCAGGGTTGATGTTACACGACTTAACGAGGCTGACCCGCCTACGTTGGATGAGAGGTTTCCCCCATGTCTGGACATAGTAAATGGAGCACGATCAAGCGCAAAAAGGGCGCGCTTGACCAAAAGCGCGGAAAAATCTTTTCCAAGCTCGCGAAAGAAATCACAGTCGCCGCAAAACTCGGCGGCGGCGATCCCATCGCCAATGCCCGGCTCCGCACCGTCCTGCTCGCCGCCAAGGCCGAGAACCTGCCCAAAGACAACATCGAGCGCGCCATCAAAAAGGGTACGGGCGAATTGCCCGGCGTCGTCTACGAAGAGGCGCGCTACGAGTGCTACGGGCCCAGCGGCGTGGGCATCATCGTGGACGTGCTCACCGACAACAAGCGCCGCACCGTCCCCGAAATTCGCAACATCGTCACCAAGCTCGGCGGCAGCATGGCCGAGAACGGCGCCGTGTCCTGGAACTTTGAGCAGAAGGGCACCGTCGCCGTCAACAAGGAAGGCATCGGCCCTGACGACATGTTCGAAAAGGCTATCGAAGCGGGCGCGGAGGACGTCGACACCGAAGGCGAACGCTACGAAATTACCACCGCGGCGGCGGATCTCCACCATGTCTCCGGCGCGCTGGAAGCCATGAAGCTGAAGATCGAAGAAGCGAAATTGGTGATGCAGCCCAAGACCACGGTGGACGTGGACGGCAAGACGGTTGCCACCGTACTGCGTCTGATGGAAGCGCTCGAGGACCACGATGACGTCCAAGAGGTCTATACCAACGTCAACATCAGCGAAGAGGCGATGGAAGCCGCGATGGCGGACTGACAATTGTTGCGCACGGCTAAACAGGTTGATGACCCGCGGCCCCAGTGGCCGCGGTTTTCTTTTGCAGGGCTGGCGCTCTTTCTTCTGATTGCGGCACAGCTTGCCCAAGCGCGCCCACTGGGGCCGCTGCTGGATCTCGGCTGGTCGCGAGCGCCCGGATCGTCCTCGGAGTGGAAGCCGGAACCCTGGCGTGTCTCCAGGCAATTGCGCCCAGGTACTTCAGAGTTGCCACACCCCGAACAGTCCTTACGCGAACTTCCTGCGGTGGGGGGTGTGGCAACCTCCCACTACCCCGGCTCGTGCGGTATCAGCGAGACAGTGGCGGAAATTGGGTTTGAGGTGCTGGGGCCGGGCCTGGAGATGGCTTGGACGCTCACCACGACGCCGATATGGACCAATGCCTTCCCGTATCTCGAAATCTCTTATGAGATCAAGGGCAAGCATCAAGGAGACTACCCCTTCCTGATGCTGAGCGACGGCTCGACAGGGCCGGTGACGCCCGGCGCGAACAACCCGGAAAACCCGCTAGCCAGCGGAGGACGCGATCTTTTCGGTAGCACCGGTACCCAAGGAAACCAGACGCTGGTCGTGGACCTGCGCGAGCGCAAGACCTCGGACCGGGTCGCGGAGATTACGGTCTTCGTGCGCGCGGGGGATGGCGCGGCGGTCGTGTGTCTGCGCAAGATCCAATTCTGGGCCCACGACCCGCGTATGGAGATCGTAAGCGATACCCAAGGGACGGCCGGACTTGCGCCACAGGCCGCGCCTGAGAGCGCGCACTTCACGCCGTTGGCAATACCTGAGAGACCGCTGGCGGCCAAGGATGCCCTGGATGCGTTTGGCATTTCAGCGGCGCCCTCAGAACGGCTGCTCTCTCGGGGAATGCCCGTTCTGCTGAAAGCAACCACGGCCGCCACGGGGATCGAAGCGTGCGAGGAGATCGCGATCGAGGCGCATCGCTTCTGTCCGGAGTTGGGCCTGCCCATTGGCACGCGCCTCTTTGGCAGTGAAAAGCCCTGGTACAGCGCGGGGCAGTACCAGCCGCGCGCCGCGTTGCGTTCGACACGGCAGGCATCCATTCGCCTCCGCTATACAGACGGCACTGAAACCGAAATGTTGCCGGTCTGCGCGGCGTCTGGAGCGCCGGAGTTTCTGGCCGGCATGCACGCCTACCGTGTCGCGACTGACCCTGCGCGGGAGATTGCGGAAATTTCCGTCCAGGACCGCGTCGATTACGGACAACTCATTCTGTTTGCGGCTTCCGTGCTGGAGTCAAGTGCTGCGCCACCGCCCGCAGGGCCACCCGCGGCCGAAACGGCCGCAGTGACCCAGGATTCAACACCGGGCTACAATCTGGACGGCCAAACGCTTTCCATAGAGTGTTCCGCTTACCACGCGCGAATCAGTCTTTCCGAAGGGTGCACCCTTGAGTCCCTGACTTTCCCGCCCGCAACGTCAAACATAATCGACACACCCACGCCACTCCTCGCCGTTTCGGGAAGGGATGCGCCTCCGTTCAATCTGTCCCTCCTATCGCTGGCGGTCGAAGACACGCACCAAGCCGTGAAGTGCGCGTGGTTGACAGAGGACAAGGACTTGGAGGTGCGCCTGCGGCTGACACTCGAACCTTCCGGCGCTATCCGGCTCACGCCCTCTCTGCACAGCCTCGCACCCACGGGAAGAGAGATATCCATACGCTGCCCAGACCTGACGAACATCGCCCCCGCGTCCGGGAGTGAGGTCGAGTACCTCCTCGGCACGCGCACACCCACACTCGCCAGCGGGCCCTGCGACACCAGCGAGATCTACGGCGGCGGTTATTTGATGCAGTTCATGGACGTCAGTGGAAAAGGCGGCGGCGGCGGACTTGGACTCATCGTGGAAGACACGGCGCTGCACCGGAAGTGGTTCCAGTTCCATCTGGACGAAGGGAACAGCGCGAGCATGGCGGTCGAGTACCGGGACGTGCATCTCGCGGGCGGCAGCACATTTCGGTTTCCTGATGTAATACTTCTGCCGCATGCCGGTGACTGGCATGTCCCCTTTGAGCGCTACCGCCAATGGGTCCATGCTGCGTTTCCGCCGCCGCCTTCCACGCTGATGCGCGCCGATTTCTTTTGCCGGCGCGACTACCCGCTTGGCGGCACCGGTTATCTGTACGACATATCGGAACAGCGTTATACTCCGGATCGGCTCATTGACGAGTCCACGGAAGCCTTTGGCGGCGTGGATTTCATCGACATCTCGAGCTGGGCCTACCATGAAAACTCAGGCCGTGTGGGGGATTACCTCGACAATGAGCTTGGCGGCTTGAGAGGCCTTCGCGCCAGCGCACAGCAAAGCCACGATCGCGGCAGTACCATGGGTCTATATTTCGAAGGTTATCTGATTGATCGGCGCTGTCCCCTCGCGCAGCAGGCGTTGCCCGCCTGGCAACTGATAGGGGAGGACCAGAAACCCCGCTGGTGGTCCGGAGAGATGGAGCTATTCTGTTGTCCCGGCGTCCCAGCCTGGAGGAAAGCCCTCGCGGAGCAGGTGGCGGAAGTTGCAGCGCAAACCGGCATCGACGCGGTCTACCTGGATCAACTCGGCAACTGCGGCCCCGGCAAGGAGTGCTGGTCTCCCGCGCACGGTCATCCCGTGCCCTCCAATCCACTTGTGGAAGAGCGCGCGCTGATCAAAGAAGTGCGGGCGGCGCTTGCGGCGCGCAATCTCTCCGCCGCGCTATACATCGAACACGTGCCTTGCGACGCCCTCGGTAACCTCATCGATGGCGCGTTTAACATTGGCATTCTCAGCGAAAAGGCCGCCGGACCGACCCGTCTTCCGCTTCAGCGCTTCATTTTCCCCCACATCGCCATTTTTGAAATGCTTGCGCACGGCATCCGGCCCGTTCCCGCGGAAGAGAGCGACTTGCAGTTGGCGATCTTTCACGGCTTGGGGTTGTGGCTGAAGGGTCGCGGAGCTTCGTGGTTTTCCTCTCAGTTCCGGGCGCTGGCGCGAGAATACTATCCAATTTGCGCGCAATACGGGGCGTTTTTCCGGGCGCCGAAATGTCATCCGTTGCTGCCGACACTGCACCAGGACATTTACGCCAATGCCTTCGAGAAAGACGGCCAGTTCTTGCTCTGCGTCTACAATGCTGGCCCCGCCCCCGTTACCGGTGATCTCCTGCGTCTCCCCGCGCGAAAGGGTGGCTGGCAGGCAACGCCGCTCCTACAGGCGGCGACGCTCCGAACGCAAAGCGAGACTGAGGATGCAATAATCTCCGGCACCCTCAACCCCGCCACTACCGCCATGCTCCTTCTGAGTTCCGCACTTTCTTAGTCACCTTCGTATTTCTCTCCCGAAGTTCTCATCCCTCATTCTTCATCCCTCATCCTTCCTGTATAATGGGCCACCACCCAGAGGGTTCACC
>JACPGD010000447.1 GCA_016182645.1 Candidatus Hydrogenedentota bacterium
GGGAAGAAAAGCGGAACGGACGGTCCCCCGCGAAACCGCCGTTAAGCGCCTTGCTCTTAGCGACCCTACAACGCTTTCCGGACAGCGAAAAGGAGAGTTTTGTCCCTTGACACGGGGCCACCTAATGGGTGTCCCTGATTATCCCCTGATTATCCCTGATTATCCTGAATTATCCCGATTTCTCCACATTTCCTCGCGAAAGGGAGGAATCAAGGAGAACAAGCAGCAGGGCAATATTCAGATCATTTACTCCAAGTATTAAAGCGAAGAAGTAAAAGAATGTGCTATTCTCCATGTTCCCGTGAACACGGAGCCATGCCAACACGATAAGCATTGCCAAGATTAGACCAATTAGTAAGTGGTGGACGCGCTTCTCGTTCAAAGCTCGATACGATAGCGCAGCAAGGACAGCTGCCGAGCTCCCTCCTAATATGGCCACAAACCCGACAACCGGATAAACTTGTTCGCGCCACAGGCCATATGCGCTATACAGGGAAAAGGTGGCGAGTAGGAGCAACCAAAGAACATAATTTGTAATCGATCCCTTGTGTGTTATGCGGGACAAAAGCAAATACCCAAACACCAAGACGGTGACTCGTAATATCATAGACAAGAAGTAATTAAGACCAAGTATGTTGGCGGCCAATCGAAGGCCGTGAAGGTGGCAAGCCCAAAAAACGAGAATCGCGTTGAATGCCAGTTCTGTTGTCACACTCAAGACAATCCAACCACGCACGCTGGCTGCGCGCGCATTCAAAATGGCCTCCCGTCACTCAGTCCGTCCCTTCCGTATGTATAATCCTTGTAAAATCTGGGGACGCTTCCCATATTTTGCCTCACCCCTCTTGCTCCTGGCTCCTTCTTCGCGGCCGGCCTGCTTTCTTGGACCGGACAGTCTTTCCCAGGAGCGTTTCCAGCAAGTCGAGGAATACGGTTCGTCATCAGGCAATAGGCCCTGATGGCCAGCGCATGCTTCGCGGCATAGTGCAACAAGAGCTTTAGAAAGGTGTTGCGGTCCCCGTCCGAAAAGAAAACATCCTCCCGGCGGTTCCCCCGCTGCGTTACGTGGTAGGGCAGGTTGGGGACAACGATGCACGCAATCCGAGGCATGCCGTCAAGTATGCCGTAAGGGAGGAACCGTTTCAAGAAGAATATGAGTAGCGTCCCGAATGGCGCTAAGTTAAGCGTAAGTCATTCATGCGAAGCAACTTAGCGTCCTGCATCTGGATCGCGTCTTCTCATGCCCTCCGCACCGCCATTTTCACAATGCCTGCATGTATTGGGTCTGGCAAGGATCCGCTCCAGAAGGGCCGCGCCAATCGCCAGTGAAGGGAACTCGGCAAATCGTTAATTTGCAACGTGTTACGCTTAACTTAGCGCCATTCGGTAGCGTCCCCTGATTTCCGCCTGATTTCCGGCGTGACCGAAGCGGGCTGTAAGAACGTCGTTGGCATACGTCTCAGGCAATCCGGAATGGAATGGACGCTCGAAGGGGCAAACAAGATCATCGCCCTGCGGTGCCTCACGCTCTCTCGCCGCTTTAATGACTACTGGGACCAGCGCGCTGCCTAATTCCTACATTCCAGACGCAGGCCCGAATTTCTTTCTCGTTGTGGGTCTGCGCGTCGGCTCGTCCGGGGTGTAGCAACCCCGGACTACTCCACGGTCAGTGCGCTGTGTCGTCCGGGGTGTGGCAACCCCGGACTACTGTGGGGGGGCCTGCGTCATGAACGTAGGAATTATGCAACCCGCTGCTCCCAGTATTCGTTGAATCGCCCGGAGAGCGTGACGCAGCGCAAGGCGATGATCTTGTTGGCGCCCTCGACGGTCCACTCCATGCCGGATTGCTTGAGTCGTTTGCCGATGACGTTTTTGCATCCGGCTTCGATCACTCCGGAACCGATGAACAACCCTTGCTCCCTGAACGCCCGGTAGCGCATCTGTTCTTTATTGCCGTCGAGGTAGGCGAGTTCGCGGCGGGCGCTCCTATCTCCGTTTGGGTCTTTGGACAGCAAGGGACCGGCTTCCGCGAGGATGGATTCGATGTGCCCTTGGGCCAGCAGGCCCCACCAGCGCTCGCGGTAATGGGCCACGCGCTCTGGCTTGTAAAAGAGATCCTGACAGAGGTGGTTGAGGTGTTCCTTGGCGTGGTAGAAGTCGATGATGCGAATGGCCATGGGGAAATGCAGTTCCACGAGCTTCTTGATCCATTCGGCGGCATCCGCGAGAACGACCACGCGCTTGGCGCCGTAGAGACCGCGGCGAAGGGCTTCGGCATAGATGCGCCAGCCGAAGAGGGCGGTCTCCTCGATGGCGCCGGTGAACGTGGTGGAGGCGGGATCGCGGACAGGGCGTCCTTCCTCGTCGAGCGTCGTTTGCGTAAAGACACAGCCCAACTTGGCCTCGCGCGTTTTGGCGCTGCCGTCGGCTTGCTTGCCTTTACGTCCTTCGAGTTCCCGGGGGACCACGGGGATGCCTGTCCCATCCATCTCGATGTAGAGGGTCTCCATGGTCTTGGGGGTCTCGGGGGCAGGGGCCGGCGCAAAGCGCTGCCGCTCCCGCTGCCTTTGGTCCCAGGTGTCGATGTCGTGGCCCACGGCTTCGGCAATTCGCTCCGCGTCCTTGCGCGAGAGCTGCACGCCCGCCAGTTCCGCCAAGTCCTGCGCCACCTCTTGAAACGTTTCCTTCGACCCCAATCGCGCGGTTTGCCGGCGCAGGCCAGGAGAGCGGGAGGTCCCTACCACATCCAACGCTTCATCTGCCGGATAGCGGACAGACTTTTGGCAGAAGGGACAGTCGTAGCGCGCCCGGGTGTAGGCGGTGGGACCCAGCAAGCTCACCATGTTCCGGCGGCGCGGTCCGGTGCCGCGCATGCGCCGGTGGCAGTGGGGGCATAAAACGGGGGTCTTGGGTTGGGCCTTGCCGACGGCCGACATGAACTTGCCCAGCATCTCGGCGCCCGCGGCCAACACCGCGCACCGGATGGCCTGCTCCACCGCCTCCAAGTCATGATCTGCCCGGCGCAAGGCTGCCCCCACGATCCGGGCTACTTCCTGGTTCTGTTCCGCCGCGAGCTGGGCTTTTTTTTTACCTCTTCCCCCAGCGCGGGCGCGCCTGGCAGTTCCGCCAGCCGCTGCCCGAGCGCGATGTACTCCGCCGCCAGGGCTTCGAACTTCCGGCGCTGGGCGATTTCGTCAGCAAATCTCGGGGCCTCCTCCGCCCGCACCCGGACGCTGAAGTGCTTGCCCTTGAGCGAACCCTGCCACACGAAGTAAGGACCTTCCTTCCCGGTCCCCTCTTTGCGCTTGCGGCGCTCAGGATAGACCTGGGGACTGAGGGTGCCGCGGCGCATGACTTGAATCTGTCCCATTTCCAGCAGGAGTTTCTGCTGGCGCTCTGCGAGTTCCTGGCGTGTTTGCATGGTAAAGTCTCCTTGGCTTAGGTGTATAACTCATTATACACCAAACACAAGAAAACTCACCATCAAATTGAAACTCCTTCATTCATGACGCAGGCCCACTGTGGGGGCCGGAGGTGCAATGCACGGGCGAGACACGGTATTGTGCTGAGGAAGGTCTTCCTCCAGGAGCAACCCCCATGGAAAAACTTGGGTGGCATAGTCTCGGCACTTCCTTTGACTGTGAATGCGGGTTGACGCATAGCCTGCCGATTGAGGCGTGCTATGTCGGCGAACAGGCGGCGGAGGAACTGGTGGAGTTTGCGCATGGGCGCTGCGGGGTGACGTGTCTGGCGGTGTCGGATGAAAACACCCGGGCGGCCGGGGGGGAGCGGTTGCTGTCGCTGCTGGGGATGCGCCACCTCCGCGTCGCGGAGCACTGTTACCCCGGCGCGGGTCTCGAGGCGACGGAGGAACGGGCAGGGGAGGTGGCGCGCGCGGGGATGGAGGCCGACTTCTACGTGGGGATTGGCGCGGGGACGATCTCGGACCTGGTCAAGGACGCCGGTTCGCGGCAGGGAAAGCCGGTGTTGCTCTTTCCGACGGCGGCGTCGATGAACGGGTACACGTCGGCAATTGTCGCGCTGAAGGTCCGCGGGCTGAAACGCACGCTGCCGTGCAAACCGGCGACCGGCATCTTCGCCGACCCGGCGGTCGCGGCGACCGCCCCCCCGCGCATGACGGCGGCGGGCGTAGCCGACTTCCTGTCGAAATGTTCGTCCGCCGCGGACTGGCGCGCCGCGCACCTCCTCCGCGGCGACTATTATTGTTCCCGGCCGCGCGAGTTCAGCGAAGGCATCCAGGAACAATTGTTCCAGCAGGCGCCGGCGATTGGGCGCGGCGAGCCGCCAGCAGTGCGGTTGACGCTCGAGGCGCTGCTCTTGTCGGGCTTCGGGATGGTGGTGGCCGGGTCGTCCGCGCCGGCGTCGGGAGGGGAGCACCTGTTGAGCCATTACCTCGACATGAAGCATGCGCTGTATGGGACGCCCAACGACTTGCACGGAATCCAGGTGGGCGTGGGGACAGTCTATACGCTGGGCCTCTGGGAAAGAGTGCTCCAGATGCGCCCGGAAGACATCGTTATCAAGGATCTGGTGCTGGCCCATCCGGCGCAAGATCAAGTGCGCCAATGGGTAATGCAGGACTGGGGTGCCGAGGTGGGTGAGGAAGTGTGGGGGCAATGGGTCCAGAAGGCGCCCAGCCCACAGCAATTGCGCGGCGAACTCGAACGGGTCCGCCAGGAATTGCCGCGTCTGCGCGCGGAACTATCCAAGGATCTGCAACCGGCGGCGCTGGTCGCGCGTTGTATAGAAGAGGCCGGCGGCCCGACCACGCCCGCGGGAATGCACGCGCCTGTCGAGGAGTTTGAGAAAGCCATGAAGTACGCCCGTTTCCTGCGCAATCGATTCACCGTGCTGGACCTCGCGGCGGAGCTGGGGATCGCCTGATGTCCGCCCTGTTCCTCGTAGTCGTCACCCTGGCCGCGCCCGCGGTAATTCCCGTCCCCGCCGCCCCTCCGGCCACCGCCGAAGTGGAAGCATTCCTTGGCGCGCATCCGGAGTTCCTCCACCATCACACGGGCTACTTGATCCATGTCCAGACGCACCCCGCTTTGGCAAGCGTCGAGCCGGACTGGTGGTCGCTGAACAGCTTCTCCGAGTTTTACACACGGGTGGCGCAGTTTGACGAGGCCCTGGCGCAAGACGAAAACGCACAGCGGGCATTTGACGCCTTTTATAGCGAGCTTGCGCGGGACGGTGAGTTGAAAGACGCCATCGGCGCGCTACAAGACCTCGAACTGGCCGATCCGAGCCCGGCGCGGGCGCTTCAGACGGCCCTCCAATACTTCCGCTTGCATCCAGAGGTGGCGTTGCGTGCGCTCGAACGCGCCGCGGGCCTCGAAAGCCTGAACCACGTGGTGCAACCCCTGCGCGAATATGCCGAGCAACATCCCGAGGCTGTAGGCCACCTGCGCGACGCATTCCGCACGCTCGCCGCCACGCCGCAGGTGCAAGAGCGGCTGGCGCCTTGGTGGGCCTTCGTGGAGTCGAGCGCCGCCACGCCCTATCGCGATTTGCTGGATTACTTTGTCCAGCATCCCGCGCAGTTCTCGGTGTGGCACCAGCGCAACCTGGCGCTTGCCGCGGACCCGCATGCGGCGGAGTGGATCCGGTGGTGGGAGCGGCGCGTGCGGCGCAAACCCCAACTGGAGCGCGGGTATTTCGCCTATCTGGCGGCGACTGTTGGCGAGAATAAAGCCGCGGCAGGACCGGCGGGCGATTCCGGCAAAACCGTGGCAGAGCACTGGCCGCGGGCCGGTTCCCCGCCCCCATTGCCAGCGCTGCCTCCGGTGCTTCCTGAAGTTGTGGAAAGCAAGGAGCTACGCCCCTGGATCGAGCGCCCGCTACGCCCCGAGTTCCACCGTCCCGAATTGCCCGAGCGCCCGAACCGCCCCGCCCTGCGGGAATCCACGCGCTTTCCCCGCCGCCGGGAAGCGGGCCAGGAATAGCCAGGTAAGATCACATGCATCACTCACCCGGTAGCGTTGGAAGTCTGCTTAGCAGTCCGTTGCAAAAGTCCAGAGAAGATAAGAGGGTAGCGTCCGGTCTCCGTGCCGGAGGTGAAATTTGGGGCAAATCCGCAATGTCAAGTGACGCCCGGCACAGAGGCACGGGCGCTACAGGACTCTTGCAACGGGCTGTTAGGGGCGCTATCTTGGCAGCGTTGGGGCCTCTTCTTCTGCTCTCCTGCACCGCGCCGCCAGAGGAGGTCACGCTCGCGCTCGACACCCTGCCCCGCAAGCGATTGAGTGCAGGAAACCAGTGGCGAGACACCTGGAAAGTAGACGTCCGTGCTCCGAGTAGACTCGAACTAGGCACGTGTCCAGCACAAGGAGTGCTACGCCTGAGTCTCCGGGACGCCGGTTTTCCCGGCACAGCGGTGGATGTCTCCCTGCTCTCCGGCGGCGAAGTCGTGCGCCAACAAAACACTGGGGGGACGGGACTGTGGCAAGATTGGCGTTGGCCGCTGCCGGAAGCCGCGGTGGGGCAGCCCGTGAGTGTCCTTTTCACGTCCGGGCAGGATTTCTGGATCGGTTGCTGCGAATTGCTCGATCCCCCGAGTCCACAGCCAAGCGTTCTGGTATATCTAATCGATACCCTGCGCGGCGACCACCTGCATTACAACGGATACGCCCGCGAGACCTCCCCCGCCATTGATGCGCTCGCGCGCGACGCAGTTTCCTTCACGCGCGCGGTGCCGCAATCCTCCTGGACGCGGCCCTCGGTGGCCTCCCTCCTTACGTCCACCTATCCCGCCGTGCATGGCGCCCAGGACCGCTCCGACATGCTCGGGGAGGGGCTTGGTTCACTCGGCGCTGAACTGCAAAAAGCCGGCTACGAAACCTGGTGCTTCATGAGCAATCCGAGTTGCACACCCAATTGGGGGTTCGGCGAGGAATTTAAAGCTTTCGTGGACATAGAGAGCGTCAAGCTGGAAGCGGACAAGGATGCCAAAGTCGTGGATGCGGCACTGGCCGCAGTCGAGCACGCCCAGGGTCGGCCCGCCTTCTTCTTCGTGCACGCCATCGCCCCCCACAACCCTTACGAGCCGCCCGCACCCTACGACCGCCAGTTCGCGCAAGCGGCCTACCTCGGGGATGCCGAGAGCCAGGAACACCAGAAGTTGATTGATTTATACGATGGCGAAATCGCCTTTACCGATGCGCAATTCGGCAGGCTCATTGAAGCACTGAAGAAGAGCGGGCAGTATGACAATACGTTGGTTGTCCTGCTCTCGGATCATGGCGAAGAATTCTGGGAGCACGGCGTCTGGGGACATGGGCTGAACCTCTTTGAGCCCCAGATGATCATCCCTCTCCTGGTCAAGCTGCCGGCCCAACAGTTGGCAGGGTCCCTCCGCGAGGACGTCGTGGAACTGGTCGATGTGGCGCCGACGATTCTCCATCTCTTGGGCCTCGGCACGCCGCGGCAATTCCAGGGCCGCCCAATCCTGCCGGAACCGCCCCAGGCGCCCCGTCTCGCCTTTGCTTCCCTCAGCCTGGAAATGACCAGCATGAATATGGCGCGAGATGCCCGCTATAAACTCATCAACGATTACGTCGCGAACACCCGGCAATGCTTCGACCTGGCGGTGGACCCGGCGGAATCGTTGCCCCTGGCGCCTTCACCAGTCACGGAAGCATTGGCCGCACATGCGGACCGTTTTTCCATGTACGGAGCGCCGGGCTTGCACTTGCTGTTCACCGGACCGCTTGAATCGGGAGACGAGTTCACCGGCTCGATTGAAACGGCGGGGCTGGGGGCGTGGCGCTTGCAGTACGACGCGAAAAACGCCGAAGTTACGCGCACGCCCGCAGGACTGGACTTTCGCGTCAAGCTCTCTCCCGGCACCGGCGTACCAGGGGACCTGGCTGCATGGCACAAAGAGGGAGCGGAGCAGAATTCCGCGCACTTGTTTATTGAGGCGGCCCCGGACTTGGCGCCGTCCTTCCGCATGAAATTCAATGGGGCGGCCCTGCCTGGCGACATGCTTTCGTCGCCACGGGCCGATGCCACGCCGCTCTTGTCAGGCGCCGCCGTCCCGCTCCAACAACTGGCGACCACTTCTGCAAAGTATGCCCCGGAGATACTGCCGGAACGCACCGCGGTCTACCTCTGGTACAAACCGCCGCCGGCCGCAGTGGAAGACAGCGTGCTCAGCGACGAGATGCGCGAAGCGTTGCGCGCTCTCGGATACATACACTAACGGCTCAGTCCGAGAGGGTCAGGCCGCGCTCCGCACGAGCACTGCTCACCTCAACGCCCTGGCGCGCCGGCCTCAGCCGTATCCCTCCGTGGAGGTCGGTGCGCCATAACTGTATCCCAAGCGAGCGGTAGCGCGCGATCACTTCCGGGTCCGCCGTGTGGTAATGACCACGCGGTAATACAGACATCACGGCCAGTCCCGGCGCGACGGCGCGCAAAAACGCTGATGAACTCGAGGTATCGGAACCGTGGTGGGGCGCCTTCAGGACCGCCGCCCGGCAGTCGGCGGAACTCAGCAACCTCTCCGCTTCAACCTCGACGTCACCGGACAGCAGGAGATCTGGTCCCTCCCACCGCACGCGCAACACGACGGAATGCTCATTCTCGGACAAGTCGGGCCGCCAGTCTTTGGGCGGATGCAGCACTTCCAGGCTGGCCGTGCCCAAGTGAAGTGTTTCACCCGCGTATACGCGCCGCACCGGCACTTCGGCCGCCGCGCATTCACTCAAGAACAGCGTTTCCAGCGGTTCCCCGCTTTCCGGCCCCAGCAATACTTCTCCCACCGGCATGCGCTGTACCACGCTCAACAGGCCCCCCATATGGTCGCGATCCGCGTGCGTGGCCACCACCATGTCCAAGTGGTCCACTTGATTCGTGTAAAGAAACGGCAGGATGACCCGCTTTCCCGTGTCTCCATATTCACTGGTATCGCCCCCATCCACCAACAGGGTCTTGCCGTCGCCCGTCCGTAGAAACGTGCAGTCGCCATGGCCCACATCGAGAAAATCCACCTCCGCTTGGGCCGTCCATGGCGACCAAAGAAGCACAGCGGCCGTGGCCGCGGCCCCTGTCCCAACGAGCCACTTCTTGCGGGCGCCCGCCCGCAGACAGTAACCAAGGAAGCCGGCGGCGGCAACGTAATAGGCAGCGGCGGCCAGAGGCGTCGGGTCCGTCACTATGAAGTGACTGAAAGGCAATGCGGCGACCTGCGCCGCCACCCAGTCAATCGTCCACACGAACGGCGCCAGCGCATGCCCCAGCAGCAACGCGGCCGGCGGCAGGAGGAATCCAAGCACCACGGTCGCGAAGGCCAGCCACAGCACCGCGCCCAGCAGCGGCAGGATTAACAGATTCCCCAACGGCGCGGCCAGGGGGAGCACGTGGAAGAAGTGAAGCGCGAGGGGCAGCGGCAGCAGTTGCACTGCAAAGGTCGGCGCCAACGCGTGCCGGACAGGGTTGGGCACACTTTCCAACAGGGTGTCAAGTGCCGGTGCGAAGATAAGGAGTGAAGAGACGCTGGCAAAGGACAGCAGGAAACCGGCGTCAAACAGCCAGTCCGGCACCGCCAGCAGGAACAGCAATGCCGCCACACTAATCGCGGTGGCAGGGTCCGGTTCCCGCCGCAGCAACTCGGCCACCAGGTACATCTCGACCATCAAGGCCGAGCGGAACGTAGCCACGCGCGCGCCGGTGGCCAGCGCGAACACAAGCACGGCCACCATGCCCAGCCAAGCCCGTGCGCGCCGGGACGGCAACAAGGGTTGAAGCAGAAACTGGATGCTGGCGAAGACGATGGCCACGTGCACCCCGGACACGGAGAGGATGTGCGCTGTTCCCGAGGCAATAAACGCCTCATTTTGCTCCTCGGTGATGTCGCTGCGTTCGCCCAGCCAGACCGCCAGCACGAAAGGCAGGACATCGCCCGGCACCGCGCGCTGGAGCGCTCGGGCCTCCGCGGTGCGCAAGCGCGAGACCCAATAATACGGCGACCACACCGGCACGCTCAGCCGCTCGAGCGCCGGACCACGCACCCGGATTTCCGAGTGCACGCCCTGCGTGCGAAGATAGTCCTCGTACCCACGCACGCCATGATTGACCGGCCCAAGCCGATGGCCAATCTTCCCCCGAACGCGTACGCGTTCGCCGCTATGCACGGGTGCCGGGTCCGTCCAGCGTACCAGCAGTCTGCCGGGGGCAAACACCGCGCCGTGCGGCGTGGCGACATAGTCCACGGCGAGAATAAAGGTCGCATAACCGCGTTCCGAGGCGAAGACCGGGGCTTGGCGCACCTCCCCTTCCAGACCGAGTTCTTCAAGCGGGTGCGCCCGGCTGTAGCGGCTGAGTGCGTCCCCCGCTGCTTGCCGGTGTTCCAGCCCCCAGACCAGGCCGCCGAGCGAATAGAAGACGATTCCGAAAATGAAATGCTGGCGGTAGGCGAAATGATTCCTCATGGCCGCCGCCAGCAGCCCAGTCAGAAGCGCAAGCGCCCCTACGAACCAAGCCGCCCCGAATGCTGCCGCGAACATGCCCAGGGTCAAGCCGGCGGCAATCCAGACGAGCGGTCGATCCATGTGTGAATCCCAGGCAGTTCTTGTTGTGGATTGCCCCGAAACGCAGTCTCCGTCCTCGCCGTCATTCCGCAACAAGAACCGGGCAGACGCGGCGGGGACGCTGCATTCATGATCTCAAAACGGCAGAAAGTCAAGCCCGCCGTTTGCTGGATCGTTCCCAAATAGGAAAATCTTGCTCAGAATATCGAGAATTACGTATAGCTTCGCATAGATGTTGTCGAGCGGTATGGGAATCAGCAGCGCCAAGGCCGCCTGATACACTTGATTGAGCACATCGAGTAGCACGGGTGAACCCTCCCTTTGCGATTCAAACATCTGCGACAGCATTCAGATAGTAGGGGCCTCGCCCAAGCTGCGTCAACCCGAGGAGGGGCACCGATGAGGGGACAGGAAGAACGGGGCTTGAAGCCCCCCGCTCTCCGTTGGCTTTCACGCGAGTATGAGTTTTCTATGTTCAATGACCTCAGTTTGCAATTTTTTCGCACTGTTGACTTTCCCGGTCTTTTGTGTTAAGCATATCATCACTGTTTGGGCGCAAAACCGCTTGGTCAGGGATCCGGTAGCGTTTTGGGCAACATCACTTGGAAGGGAGTGTATGGTGCGCGCCATGAATTTGGGCGGGAAGAGGGGCGGCGGCAAGCGGCGAAGAGGGTTTACCCTTGTTGAATTGCTCGTCGCGCTCAGCGTGATCAGCATTGCCGGGTGGGTGTTTGTTTCCTTTTACTCCTCGGCGCTGGATTTGAACCGCACCGCGGTCAACCGCGCTACCGCGACGCAGATCGCCCAAGACCAGCTACTGTCCATCGTCCAGTCGCCCAAGCAATATCAGTGGGCACTTCCGGAACAAGGAGGTGCGGACCTGTTTTCGATCCGCAAAGGTGCGGACGATCCGCCCAGCGGCAACCCGGCCGAACTCCCGGCAGCCATGCCGGTCGACCGCAACGCCTTGTCGCAGCAAACCAATTATCACGAACGGTTCCGCTGGTTGGCTTTCGGCCGGCTGCCATCGCCGGAAGCCACCTACTACGAGGTCACCGTGGTCGTCCACTGGGAAGAAAGGTCTCGCCAGGAGTCTGTTGCGCTCACTGGCAGCGTGCCCCGTTTTGCCCTGGGAGGAACCGCATGAGCACACGCCGTGACAGCCGGGGATTCAGCCTCATCGAAATGCTGACAGTGATCGCCTTGCTCGCCGTAATGACCACCATCGGCGTAAACGTGTTCGTCACCATTACGGGCGGCTGGACGCAGGCGCGCAAGCGCTCCGACCTGGACAACAAAGCCCAGACGGTGTTCTCCACCATCAAGCAGGACGTTGAGAAGCTCCTTTCGCAGCGTCTCTCCGGCGTGCCCCTGGTGGGGGAACAGCAGAGCTATCAAGTCGGAGCGGCCGCCTCGCCCTTCTACCGCATCTCGTTTGAGGATGATCGGATGGTCCTGCCCATTCAGGATCTTGACCCCGTGAGTGGCAAGACCACCGACCAGAATGTGATGTACCACATCGACCGAACGGGTGAAACCCCGGCGTTGGCGCGTGTGCTCGGCGCCTTGGGGGCGAATCCGCCCGCCGGGGCGACGGCGGCCCAGTGGCCGGGCGTCTACTCGATGCGGGTCGAGTACTTCGATGGTGAGAATTGGCAGCCCAAGTGGGACCAGCCCGCCCTGCCGCGAAGCGTACGGGTCAGTCTGATGATCGTCGATGAGACGCGGATCGATGAACAAATTGCCCGCCGGGCCACTTTCGGCATTCACGTGGATTAATCTCACATGCGCATGAATCAAGCAAGCCTGACCAGGATCTTCAAGGTGCAGCGCCTCCAGGAGGAGCGAGGGGCCGCGCTCGTAATCGCGGTGACCCTCCTGTTCCTCTTTGTAGTACTCGGCGCGGCCTACGTGAAGTTCGGGTACCTCGAGATCGATGAGACGAACTTTGCCTTGCGCCAGGCCCGCGCGGAGACCCTGGCCGAAGCGGGCATCAACGCCGCCATTGGCAACATTCACCAGGCGCTCGGGCAGAATCAGGCCGCCAACGCACTGGGTACCACCAACTACGCCTTTCCGTCTTACAAGGCCGCCAAGGACAGCGATCCGCCCGTCCTTGAGGCGCTTGAGAATCGCGAGGCCTTCGCCACGGTCAGCGTGCGCGACGAAAGCGGCAAAGTAAACGTGAATCATGCGCCGGCAAGCGTCCTCCAGCGCGTCCTGAACGTGGACGGCGCCACTGCCCGGGCTATCACGGCCAGCCTTCCGCGCAGCGAAGCGGGGGCCGCGCCGGCGGAGGGCAGCCGCTGGCTGCTGAGTCTCGACGATTTGGCATCGCGCAAGCTGCTCACGCCGGAACAGTTTGAGAAGCTGGATCAATCGTTGGTGACCACCAGCACCGTGGCGGATCACGCGCACCCCGGCGCCTACCTCAGTATCAACACGGCGCCCGCGGAAGTGTTGGCCGCCGTACTCGATGTCCCGGCGGAACAGGCCCAGCAAATCATGGCCAAGGGGCCATTCAATTCCATTGCGGCCTTGGCCGAGGCGGCCGGAAAGACGGTGGATACCTTCAACCTGCATCCGGAATGGCCCATGACCGATGGCATGGTGGCCCCGTTTACCATCCAACCCAACTGTTTCCGGATCGCCAGCAGCGCCACGTACAAGGCCGTGAGCGAAGGCCATGAGGCCACGGCCAGTGCCGAGGCCGTGGTGCTGTTTCACGAAGATGGCAGCTACGAAATTGTCGACTGGACCACGGCCGAGCCGGAGGAAGATGCCGCCGAGGAGCCTGCGGCCGAACCCGCGGCGGCCGAACCGGCGCCTGCCGAAGCAACGCCGACCGAGGACGCGCCTGGTGGAAGCCCGGCGGAGACACCCCCAACAGCCCCTGCGGAACCCGCCGCATGAAAGCACGGCGTCCAGCAGCCAACAAAAGTTTTATTGCCTCAAAGGAACCAAATGGAGGAGGAAGCCGCCTTATGGCCACAGCCGACCGGACCGGAGGCGAACGGCGCACCGTAAAGCGCGTCACACGCAAGAAAACTACCATCCAAACCGCCGCGGCCGAACCAGCCGAGGAAGAAGTTGTCGTGCGCGTCGCCGAAGAGGCAGTCTCGCCCGGCAGGGCTTCTGTTCGAGGTATGGTGCGCCACTCGGATGTCACCAGCTTCCTGCGCCAGCTCATCATGCTGCTCGAGGCGGGCACCCCGATACTGAGATCCCTGAAAACGCTTTCCAGCCGCGGTCAGCGCGCCTCGGCCCGCGCGCTGATTGCCGATGTGGCCGCCTATGTCGAAGCAGGCAACCCGCTCTGGCAGGCGTTCGACCGGCATCCACGCTACTTTGACAGCGTTTTTGTCAACCTTATCCGAGCGAGCGAGGCCAGCGGTACGCTTGTCACCGTGCTCCGCCGCACAGTGGACTACCGGGAGAAGCGCGAACTCCTGACCAAACGCGTGCGCGGCGCGATGATCTATCCGATCCTGCTCGTGGTCGCCTGTTTCGGTGTCATGGTGCTGCTGATTACGGTGGTCATCCCGCAGTTCAAGGACCTGTTCGAGAAGGCGGGTATCGCCGACCAGGTCCCGTGGTATACCAACGTCCTCTTGAACACCTCGGATTCGTTCTTGAAATGGTGCTGGGTCCCGGTTGTCGCCCTGTTCTTGCTGATTTTTATCTACAAGTTCTGGTATGTACGCGGCCCCTTGCGCCGCCTGCGCGCCGACCGCGTGAAGCTGCGCATCCCCATCATGGGCAAGATCCTTCACAAGAGCGCGCTGGTCGAATTGACCCGCACCATGTCCCTCCTCCTGCGCAGCGGCCTGAGCATGATGGCCACCTTGGAACTCACGCGGAAAGCCATTCACAACCGCGCCGTTGCCCAGAGTCTTCAGGCCGTGCGCGACTCCGTCGAACGCGGCGAAGGCATGGAACCGCCGCTCCGGCAGAACAGTTCGGTGATCCCCCCCGTGGTGACCGACATGCTGGTCACCGGCGAAGAATCCGGGCGCGTCGATCAAGTCTGTGAACAAATTGCCGACGTGTTCGAGGAGGAAGTGAAGATTTCCGTGAACACGCTGGGGGAAACGCTGCAGCCAGTCTTCACGGTCATCATTGGCTTCGTCGTCATCTTCCTGTTCATCTCCCTCTTCATGCCGCTGGTCACGATGATCCAGGAAATCTCCTCCGCCGGCGTCTAAAAAATTCAAATCTGTCCGTATCAACGCGGCGGCCCGTAAAACTGGCGGGCCGCCGTGGCTTTTTCCCCCCAGGCTCACACGTGATGACGCTGAATGGACCTAATGGACAGAAATGGACAAGGAGGACCACGAGAAGAGTAGGCCCCATCGCCGGTACAACGTCATCTGGTTGTGGCTGAGCCTCTGAGGGCTGCCATCAGCTCTTCTCGCCGCTCGTAAAGCCGCCGCAGCGGGCGGGGCGCGTGGGCGTCTAGGGCGTAGGCCGTAAGGAGCGGCAGGGCGACCGTCGAGTCGGCGTAACAGACGACGGCATCGGGGAGGTGGGTGGGATCGACCTTGCCCCAGGACACCGCTTCAGCGGGAGTGGCCCCGGACAAACCGCCGGTGTCCGGGCGGGCATCGGTCATCTGGATGAAATAGGTGTGGCCGGAGTCGGGCAGGCCAAGGATTTCCTGGATGTGCGGTTCGGTCTGGAGTACGAAGTTCTTCGGGGAGCCGCCGCCCAGGATCAGAATGGCGGACTTGCCGCCGCGGGTAGCGTCAAACACGATGGCAGCGGTCTCATTGACGTCGATGTTGGGATCGTATTTGCACTGGCTGCCCTGTAGTGCCACGGCGGCGACATTCATGCCGACAGAACTGTCGCCAGGCGATGACGTATACACGGGAACGCCCGCGCGGTAGGCGGCGATGAGGAGGCTGGAGGGCGACTGGGAGGCACTGCCGCCCGCGAGGGCTTGTTGGCGGGCGTCCAGGAACTTGCCGGCGAGGTAGTGGAATTCGGCCGTGCCCATCGTCTTCTGGAACGGTGGCGTCATGATTAGTTCGCGGTAGAACTTGTCGGTGTCGAGCAGCACGCTGTAGTGAAAGAGGACATCGTAAATGCGGATGATTTCGTCCTCGCGCAACTTGACGTCGTCGACAAACGGCGAGCCCTGGTGCAGATCCATGCCGAGCGCGAAATGTGTGTCGTGATAGAGATTGGCGCCGGTCGAGACGATCCAGTCCACAAACCCGTATTCGAGCAAGGGAATAAGGCAGGAACAGCCGAGGCCAGCGGGGGTAAGCGCACCAGAAATGGACAGGCCGATGGTTACATCTTCGGCCAGCATTTTTTCGCTGAAGAGCCGGCAAGCCTCGCGCAGGCGCCCGCCGTTGTACGCGAGGAAGGCATTATCAATGAGTTCCCGCGCCGTGATGCCGGGGGTGACGGGGGCAGGGGCAATTTTTTTGCCGGCCAGCCAATGGTGTTTCTTCATGAGGGGACCCTCGAGATTGACGCCCGATGGGCGGCCAGACGAGTCGGACGATCGGACGGGTCACACAGCTTGGATGCTCAAGGCAAGAGCACAGCGGCCGCGACGGTCGTGGTCCAGAGACCTTCTTTGTCGCTCAGTGCCGTCTGCGTCATGTGGCTGGTCTTCAACATGATGCCGCTGATCTTCCATTCTTCGCGCTTCTCGTCCCAGCTCTTATTTGCGTCGAACTTGATGCCCATGACGGTGGCGAACATCTCCGCCGCAAGATCTTCGGCATATTCGCTGGCCTTGCGCTCGGTAACGCCAAATCCGTGGAATTCAGACAGGTAGCCGAACTGATTGGGGTCCTTGGGGATTGCTATGCCAATGGAGGAGGCCATGAGCCGGCGCGGTTCGTTGGTGGCCGCTTCGGCGAGTACCACGTGGACGATCTGTCCGGGGCGCATTTCCTTCAGACCCTGCTGGCGCGGAATGATCTTGCAATTGGGCGGATAGATGCTCGACACGCGCACGAGATTGAATTGCGCGATGTCCCCGGCACGCAGCGCCATTTCGAAGCTGGACAGTTTTTCTTTGTGGGTCCCCACGCCACGGGTGAGGAACATCTTTGAAGGAACATACATGGCGGTACCCTCGACGCTGGACAATCAGAGCTAAACCCACTCCCAAGAGGCAGAGAATCAACGGCGTGCACTTCGGCTGGAGCCCCCACGCAGGGAAGCTCGCCGCACGTTGAGCGCAGATTGTACTGATTCCGGGAAGGATTTTCGAGTATCTTCTTGGTTGGGCTTCTGGAGTCTGGAGTCAAATACCTGGAGGGTCAATGAAGCGCGCACTGCGGCAAGCTCTGATGTATTGCGTTGGGTTCACCTCCCTGGCCGCGGCCCAAGAGAGTGGAAGTGATGCAACCAGTGAAACGGTAACGGCCACAACGGCACTCCTAGAGAATGGCGGTTTCGAGCAGGACCTCGCCGGACAGCCTCCTGCCGGCTGGATGGCGCTGGCGGGCGGGGACCGCGCACAAGCGGTGGATGCGGCGGAGAAACTTGCCGGGAGCGCGTCGCTACGCGTGGAGCCAGGATCGGCCACACTCGCGCTGGCATCTCTCCCCATGGACGTGGCCGCGGGTTTAGAGACCGTGTCTGGCGTGGTCATGGCGCGTGGCGCGGAAAACCTGGAGGCGCGCCTGCGCTGGCTCCGCGGTGCGGCGGACGGATTCACCTCCACGGCGGCTGCCGTGCGCGAGGACGCCTTTATCCTGGGCGGCCCGGGTGCATGGCGGCGCTTGACGTTGTCCGAGGTCACTCCGCCGGACGGCGCGCACGCCCTGCAGTTGGTGCTGGTGACCCCTCCCAGCGAAACGCCGGTCTGGTGGGACCAGATCCAACTGACGGGGGTCGTGCGACAAACACGCCAGGTCAAGGTGCTGGTGAACCAAGTGGGCTACGAAATAGGCGCGCCCAAGAAGTTTACCGTCGCGACGAATTTCCCCGCGGAAACGGCGCAGTTCCGAGTGATGGACGAATCGGACGAAGAAGTGTTCAGTGGCGCACTGTCAGGAGGGGAAACCATCACGTCCGGGGGAGACCGCGCGTGGGGCGATTATTACTGGCGCGGCGATTTTACCGCGTTCGAGTTCAAGGGCGTCTTCACCGTCGAAGCGGAGTTGGGCGAGGTGCGCGGGCGTGGCCCTGCTTTCGAAGTGGACGTTGATCTACTGTGGAAGCGTACCTTCGAACCGGTCTGGCGCTGCTTCACCTATCATCGCTGTGGAACCAACGTCGAAGGGTACCACGCTGCCTGCCATTTGGATGATACCGCGGAGGGCGTGTCGCTCGCGGGCGGTTGGCATGAGGGGAGTACTTACGGCAAGGCAAGCACGCCATGGCTCGCGTGGAAACTCGCGGCCGTCTGCGACACGATCGGATGGCGCTTGAAAAAAGAAACCCCACCGGGCGAAATGCCCTCAATCCTCGAGGAGACGGCCTGGGGCGCGGACTTGGTGGCGCGCGCCGTGGGGCCGTCCGGCGCGGCCCGGCCGATGCCCATGTCGAAGCCCGGCTACTGGGGCGCCCCCGAAGCAGAAACCGACAACCTGGCGGGCAGCGGCGATGAACGGCCCGTGGCCTCGCTGACCTTTGGAAACGCCACCCTCCATACCGCCATGCTCGCGCGCGCGGCCCACCTCCTGTGGCCCGAGCGGTCCCTCTACCGGGAAACGGCACAACGGGGATTGGAATGGGCGCTGGCGCAGCACCTGCGCACGCCTTACCAGTTCGAGGCGGCTTATGAATTATGGACGCTCCGGCCGCCAGCCTGCACGGAGGAAAATCTGCATGACCTGGCGCTGGCGCTGGGCGCGGCGCCTGAAGTGGCCGACAGCGTGGTGGACTACGAAACAACGTTCGGGACGGGAGTGCTGATGAATCTAGTGACAAAATTGCAAGCCCAGGCCGATGAGCTGCTGCAACGCGCGGACAATCCTTTCGGCGTCTGTGCCCGGGGTACCGGTCCTCAAGCCCAATTCTTTGAAGCGCCGGAGCAGCCTGCGGATCTTCGGCATGGGAACACGCGATTCGTCCTCGAGGCCGCGGAGACCGTCGCGAAGGCGTATCGCTTTGTGCCGCGCCCGGAGTATCTGGCGTTTATTCTTGATCAGTTCAACTGGGTGCTGGGAAACAATCCGTTTGGCGTCAGTCTGGTGGAAGGCGCCGGCACGGCATTTCTTCCCTCCTATTACCACGGGTACAGCACGACGGGGCTGGCGCGCGGCGCCGTGCCGGGCGCGGTGGCGGAAGGGATTGCGGCGCGTGGCCCCAGCGATGATCGCCCGTGGCTGGACTTAAGCGGCGCTGAGAAGCCCTATGCCGGCACAAACGCCGTCTCGCTCGTGAACAATGCCTGCTACCTCGGCGCCCTGGCGCAACTGAAGAGGACCCCGATGGAAGGAGAATTGCCGCCACCCCCAGGCAACTAACCGTTGGGGTGCCTTTAAAAACGAAGCTGGCCGCTGTTATCCTGCGGCGCATATGAGCGGCTATGTTTATGAGAGCGCGGTGCAGCGGCAGCCATGGCGCGTAATTCGAGAACTTGCGCGTGCCCGGCACCTGCTGCTGGATCTGGTCTGGAAAGACTTGCGGGCGCGCTACCGCTACACGGTCCTGGGGTTCTTCTGGGCGGTGGCGCAGCCAGTCGCCCTGATGGTGCTGCTTACGTTCATTTTCACGGTGGTCTTCCCTGGCCGGCTGGATGCTGTCGCGGGCGCCCCACAACGTGATTTCGCCGTGATGATCCTCTGCGGCCTCGTCTTTTGGCAGTTCCTGGCGACCGCGCTCAGTGCCGCCACCCGCAGCGTGGTGGACAACCGGACGCTCGTCAACAAAGTCCATTTTGCCCGCGAAGTCCTCCCACTGGCGGCTGTGCTGTATCCCCTCGTTAATCTTGCTTTGGGCGTGGTTGTCCTCGTCGTCGTGCATTTGGCGCGCGGCGGGGAAGCGGGACTGGGGTTGCTCTGGCTGGCGCCCCTGTTTGTCATCGAGCTTGCCTTAGCCACAGGCCTGGGGTTGCTCTGCGCCTGCGGGCAGGTCTACTACCAGGACGTCGGCTATCTCGTGGACATTGGCCTCCTCTTCGGGTTCTACGCCTCACCGGTGTTCTATCCCCTGGAGTGGATTCTGAACAGTGGCGCCGTGCCCGAGTTGGTCCGGGCGCTATACCTGGCGAACCCGATGGCGGGCCTGCTGAGCGCCTATCGTGAAATCTTGTTCGCGCAGCAGGTCCCCGCGCCATCGATTTGGTTGTGGCCCGCGCTGTGTTCCCTGCTGCTGCTCCTCGCGGGATTGTGGCTGTTCCGGCGCTGCGCCCCCACCTTTTCGGATCGGCTCTGATGCGGGAAGCGGGGTGCACATCGGGGGAGCCGCCGCAGGAGAGCGGGAACGGGGCTGGAAGCCCGGGCTGCGTCATCTCCATCCAAAACGTCGCCAAGATGTATCCGCAGCGGCGGGGTTCGAGCCGCCTCCTCGGGCGTGGAGGGCTGCATGAATGGCTGGGGCGCCGCCGCCCCGCGCGCGTCCCGGTACTCCAGGAGATCAACCTCACGGTACGCCGTGGCGAGACCCTGGGCATCATCGGCCGTAACGGCTCGGGCAAGAGCACACTGCTCAAGTTGATGGCCGGCGTAACGTTGCCAACGTCGGGCGCCGTGACGGTGCGCGGCCGCATTGCTTCCCTCTTGGAACTCGGCGCGGGTTTTCATCCCATGCTTAGCGGCCGCGAGAACATCTACCTGAACGCCGGGCTGCTCGGTATGCGCCATGAAAGCGTGGACCGCGTCCTCGAGCCGATCATCGAGTTCTCCGGCTTGCGCGAATTCATCGATCAGCCGGTCGAGACTTACAGCAGCGGCATGTATGTGCGCCTGGGCTTCTCCGTGGCTGTCCATGCGAACCCCGAAGTATTCCTGGTGGATGAGGTGCTGGCGGTGGGCGACGAAGAGTTCCAGCGCAAGTGCCGGCGCAAAATCGGCGAGTTGAAGGAACAAGGCAAGACCATCGTCTTCGTTTCACACGATCTTGGGTCGGTGCATGCGCTGTGCGACCGCGTCGTTCTCTTGCAGCAGGGCCGCATGCTCGACCGCGGCAGCGCCCAAGCCACGATAGACTTCTACCTCCGCCAGATTGGGAGTGCCTCGGCCATCCACCTGTTAGGGCAGGGGGACATGGAAGTCATCTTCAGTCATGGCCGCCTGTCCCTTTTTCATCGGCAGCGCGAATTGACGAGCGCGCGCGGCCTCTCGTTTCTGGCGGTCTCGCTCGGGAACTACCATAGCTCGGGCGAAGCGGATTGGGAACTCACGGAGAAGACCGAGACCTCCGTGCTCGCGCGCGGGCGGCTGCCGCGTCTCCCCATAACGTGGAATTGCCGCATCGCGCTGACCGGCGGCGCGCTGCAGATGGATCTGGCCCTGGAGGTCGAGCGGGCGTGTGCCGTGCAGCACATTGCCCTGGCCCTTCATGCCCCGACCGAGTATGCGCACTGGTACTTGGGCGATCGCATGGGAACCTTCCCGCCCATTTCCCCTGAAGATACCGAGCCCACCCTGCTGGCGCCGCCCGCGCCTGGTGTCCGGGAAGTCTGCATCGCCGCCCCGCAGGACGCGCCGCCGCCCCTTCAACTCACCCGGGAAGCCGGACACCCGCATGTGGCCTTCCAATTGCAGAACGGCGATTATGCAGGCAGCGCGCGCATCGTCTATGCCGGATTGAACCTGCCCGAATCCGAGTCGCGATTAGCGCCAGGCCGCTTTGAGTTTGGCCGATTTCAACTCGCAGTGGCCCCCGGGCGGGCCAGTGTGGACGAGCGCTTTGAAGTCCAGCGGGCGCGTCGGCGCATTGTATCCGGGGCGTACACAGCAACGTTCGACGGGGGTTCCATTGCCATTTTCAAAGGAGAATTGCCGATTACGGCGGACGTGCACTGGCACACCGAACTTCGCGCGGGAGATCTGTGGCTCATGAGCCATGCAGTGCGTTGGGGCGAGGTGACCCGCGAGGGGGACACCCTGATGGTGGCGGGAGCTTCCGTGCGGATACCGGGGACGCACGAGTGGCGCTTACGCCCCGTCGAGAATGGATTTCAGTTGGAAGTGATCTTGGAACTGACCGCCTCCTTGACCCTGCAAGAGTACAATGTCTCTGTCGCCCTGACGAATGCCTACGCGCAGTGGGCCACGCCGCGGGAATCCGGGCCGTTTCCCCCCATTTCTCCAGAGAGCCAGGAGTGGGTGCACTTGAGCGATCAGTATCCCGAGGCGGCGTACATCGCGGCGTCAGGCCCCGGATTGCCGCAGGTGCGCCTTGCCCCTGACCCGGAGGGCGAGTGCTTCCGGATGAGCGCCCTGAATACGGCGTACAGCCAGCAGGCCCGCGTCATCCAGGCCCTGCGTACGCCCGGCCGCAGCCTCGTGTTCCCGCTGCCGGCCGGCCGGCACGAACTCTTCCGTGGAACAGTGACGGTGAAGGACGAAGGATGAAGGAACCGGTCAGCGTCAGTATTGTGGTGCCCACCTATAACCAGGCGGAAGTGCTCAAGGGGTTGCTGGCGTCGTTGGAGGCATTGCAGGCGCATCGCCCGTTTGAAGTCCTGATTGTCGATGATGCCTCGGTTGACCACACCCGCGAAGTGGTGGAGACCTGGCTGCGGAGGGGCCTTCCATTCGGGCAGCGCTACCTCCGGCTTGAAAAGAATAGCGGCCCGGGCGGTGCGCGCAATGCAGGCGCGCGCGCGGCGGCCGGGGACATTGTCGCGTTCACGGACAGTGATTGCCGCGTCGATCCCCACTGGCTGGAACACCTTGTGCGCGGGATCCACCGGGACAAGAACGTCATCGGGGCCGGTGGTCACGTCTTGCCTGCCGCCCAGGTAACCCCCTACGCCCGGTATATGTATCTCCACCGTGTTCTCGATCCGCCGCCCAACCTTCAGTACTTGGTTACGTGCAATTGCGCCATCGTACGCGAGTGCTTTCTCGAGGTGGGCGGTTTCCCCGAAGATCTGCCCATGCCGGGGGGGGAAGACATCGAACTCAGCATCCAGTTGTGGAAGCGCGGGGGGCGGTTTGCGTTCGTGCCGGACGCTCTGATTCACCACGAGCACCGCGACACGCTCCGTTCGTTCGTTCGCACGTGGCGTAATTACGGCTACGGAACGGGCCTCGCCACGCACCGCACTCTGGATTCGAGCGAACTGGCTGGCCGGCCCTCGGAGAATCCAAACTATTGGAGCATCGAGTACGTACTGCCGCTCCCACGAGGCCGCCGCGTGATCTGGGGGGCCTTCAAGTACCACCTCGCCGAGTGCCGCGGGCACCGCTTTGGTCCCCGGCGAACGCTGGAAACCCTGTCCCTGTGGGCGATTGAGCGGCTGGCCTACGGGCGTGGCTGGCGGCAAGGGCAGCAGGCGGCGCAACGTCAGAAGTGTCGTTGAACGCCATACCACTGACTCCCACCGTGATCCAGGTGCAGCACACGCACATCAAAGCGATGTTCCAGGCCAAAATGGGCCCGCAGTTCCACGCCGAATTCCCAGTCGGCCCCCTCGAAGTGCTGGTATTCCTTGTACTGCACTTTCTCCAGAAAACTGCGGCGGAAGATCTGATTGAAGCCGATGGGCACGCCCCTGGCCTCGCGGTCCCGGATTTGTTCCGCACCGTCCAGCAGGCTTTGCCAGGCGTTCCACGGTTCAATTTCCCCCAGCAGGATCTTGGACGTGGTCTTCCGGTCCAGCATCGCCCGGCCGATCGGCGCCAGGTAGCCATGCTGTTCCGTCAACGGCTCAAGGGTCGAAAACATGTCCGGCGGCAAGAGGATGTCCGCGTCCATCAACATGATCCAATCACCCGAAGCGAGCTTAAGCGCTTCGTTGATGGCGTAGCCTTTAGTCTTGACGTTTCCCCGTGTCATGGCTGCGTGCAAGATGCGCAACTCTGGGAAGACGTCGCGCATCGAGTCGATCACGTCTTCCGTGGCGTCAATCCCCGGGACGTACGCCACGATCACCTCTAGCATGTCCATGGCCACGCCCGTTTGATGTGCGATACACCGCAGGCAGGCCTCCAGCCGGCGCGCAAAATAGGTGCAAAAGAGGACAATCGAGTACTTGATGCCCTCTTTCCGTTCCTGATACAGCGGCGCGCGGGACCATACTTTGAGCGGGGTCAGGCTGAGGGCGTCATTGATGTTCCAGACCGAAAGGTGAATGGGCCCGGAGTTGGTCATGCGGAGCGGCACGACGGTCCGGCCCTCCACCCAGGACGGCTCGACCAATTCGCCGTCGCGCAGGAGTACAAAGCGCCCGTCCCGATCCACATAGAGCAGCAGCGTATGAGACGGCGCGATCATCGGACACAGGATCGCCTGGGTCCGGTTAATCCGGAACCCCACCAGTTCGGCCATTCCTCCGCCGAACGTAATCATGATCATGAACGGCGTTTCCACCCAACACAATGGCGAACTGATCTTCTCTTCCGCGCTGGCCGAGAACCACTTCTGGGCACCCAACAACGTGGCTTGGGCCGAGTTCAACGGGCCCCATTGGTCATGACTTTCCATCAGCGGCTTTTCATTCCGCTGCCACTCCAGAGCGTGCTTGGCCAGTGCTTCCTGCTGCTTGCGTTCCTCTAAGCACTCCCGATTCACGGGGTCGAAGTAGTAGCGGCGGTCCCCCCTCTGGGGGCCGGAGAACAGCATGGCCGCGCAGGGGACGTCGGGGAATGCGGCCGCGAAATCCTGGGCCATACCGCTTTCCCAGTCGTGTTCCTCCAGGTCACGGTAGTTCCGGTAGTGCGGCCGGGGCAGCACTGCCCGGTACAACTTGCTGACCAGGTGCACGGGCTTGTAGAGGTAGCGCCCGTGGAGCACAACCAATCGCATGAGATAGCGGTCTACGGTGTCCTCCTGATGGGACAAGCGCGCCATCTGATACAACATGAGCAGCCGGACCACCTTAGGTGGATAGCGATAGAGAAAGGACGCAAACGTGTATGGCGCCCGTTGGTAGTGCTCATGGTTGCGGAAGTACTCGTCCAGCCCGTCGGCCAAAGGACGATTATCCGGGTGAAGCACCTGGAGGGGGAAGCCGCAAAAACTCAGCGCCAGTGCTTCCTGCTGCAACGCTGCCGCGAGGTCATTGTAGAACGCCAGCGACGCCTCCTGGTCCTCCTTGGGCCGGGGAGACACTCGAATGAACGGGTCGGCTGCCTTAAACGTCACTACCCGCACGCCAAGGTCCTTCCAACGTTTAGCAAGGGTGGACACCGGCTGGCTGGAAGTGCATGCTCCGGTCAATTGCAGCCGTATGGGAAGCTTCAGTTCCGCTGCGGTGGCCAGCCAGGCCTCGAAGCCCTCATCATCGATGGCCTGTGGCGTGAGCATGAGACTTTCGAGGCCGCGCTCCGCCAAGACGCGGATCTCCCGGGGGGAACTGGTGCAGTCCGTACGATAACCCCACGGCACCCCCTTGAAGGCGCAGTATTCCACCATTTGCAGCGCGCCCGTCGAGGTCGTCCCGTGGCACAGCACGTCAGCCTGTTTCACCTGGTATGCCGTGAGCAGGTAGTTCAGGCAGCGGTGGATATCAGTGACGCGGAAGGGACGGTGGCGCCAGTTATGTACCGGAACAATCCCACGGACCGGGGGAAGGGCAGGATGCGCGAAAACACCCTCCGGCATTTCCCTGGCGCCGGACTCAATATGAAGTGTACTAACGTGCTGCATGTATTTGGTCACGAATTATAGGCACCCGGGGCAGGCAAGGCAAAAGATCGATCACCGTCGTAGCCGAGCACGGGGCCCAAGCCAACGCGAGATTGCACAAAGTTGACCAGATAGGTCATAATTCGCGCTTGAGGGGCCGAGTCTGTCTGGAGCTTTCATGAATATCAGTGCCCGCTGCGAATATGCCTGCCGCGCGATGGTCGAACTCGCGCTGATGCAACAGAACCACGATCCCGTGGCCTCGTCCGTGTTGGCGGAACGGCGGCACATCCCGGAGAAGTACCTCGTCCATATCTTGCTGCAGTTGAAGCGGGCGGGATTGGTACAGAGTGTTCGTGGTGCGCAAGGGGGCTATCGTTTGGGCCGGCTGCCGGAGGACATCACGCTCTTGGAAGTCGTCCAGGCTATTGACGGCCCCGTACTCGATCCGCTCCCGGTCAACGACGGTCAGTCGCTGGATTTGCGGGCGGTTTGGAAAGAAACGGCTGATTCGATCGCGGGGGAACTGCGTCAAATCTCGATCCGCGAAGTCGCGGACCGCGCCGCGGCCAGCCCCATGTATTACATTTAGGCTGGAGGCTGGAGGAAGGGGGGTGGTATGCATAGTGCCCGGTTGAATTCGGAATTTAGTGTCATCAGGAGCAGTGAAGCGTGAGTATCGAGCATGTGAAAGAGCCGGCGGGGAACGCGATCCGGCAAGCGTACGCGCGGTTGATCGGGCGCGGGCAAAGCACATATACCCCGACCGAGATTGTGGTGAAGAAGGCGAAGGGCGTTTATCTGTGGACGGTGGATGGCCGGAAACTGATCGATTTCACCAGCGGCGTTTTGGTGAGCAACCTGGGATACGCCCATCCCCGCTTTGAAGAGCGCTGCAAGAAGTACCGGAAGGGTCTGCCGCGCAATGCCTACAACATGCTGACCGAGCTCCAGGCGCAGGCGACGCAACGGCTCCTCAAGACCATGGCGTCACCCCGCCTCCAAAAGGCACTCTGGGCGGCAAGCGGTTCCGAGGGCGTGCAGAAGGCCATGTGGACCGCGCTCCACCGCTATCCCAGCCGCAACATCCTCGTGGCGACGCGCTATGGTTTTCATGGCAAGAAAGGTCTGGCGGCGGACGTGACCGGCGAGTCCAGCGCCAACCCAGATGTTCGTTTCATCTCCTTTCCCATGCACGAAGAACGGCCACAGGCTTTCTTCGAGAACGAACTTGCGGACCTTTGGACAGCGCATCGGGACCAGATCGCGCTGCTGATCACGGAACCCTACCTGGGCGCGGCAGGCTCATTCCACCCGCCGAAATGGTATCACCAGTTGCTCCAGGAGTGGTGCCATTCCCACGATATTCCCTTTATTTTTGACGAAGTGCAGTCGTGTTTCGGCCGCACCGGCCATATGTTCGCCTATCAAACCTATGAAGTGGAACCGGACCTGGTCGTGCTGGGGAAGGGCTTGGCCAACGGTGAACCCGCGGCCGTCGTGGTGGGCCGCGCCGACCTCATAGACGCCCTCGATTACGGCGAGGCCTCCGACACGTTCAGCGGTAGTACCATGGCCTGCGCCGCGGTTTGTGCCGCGCTCGACGTCTTCGAGGAAGAAGAGGTCGTCAAGCATGTGCAAAAGGTGTCAGAGCATTGCCGGGCGGGCTTCCGCGGCTTGCAACGCGAGTACCCCTTTATCCGTGCGATCCGCGGGGAAGGACTGGTCTTTGGCGTGGAGATTGATACGCCGCAACGCGCCAACCAGTGCGTCTTGCAGGCTTACTACGGCACCCATAAGAAGGGCGTCCACTTCCTCGGACCGCTGGCCAAGAAAGTCCTCCGCGTCAGCCCGCCCCTGGTGATCACGAAAAAAGAACTCGACGAAGCCTTCGAGGTCCTGCACACTGCCTGGAAGCTGGTGGGTTGAAGCTGCGCTCAGACCTGTCCGACAGGTCCGACGACAAGCTCTGCTATACTAAAACTCATGTGCGCATCCCGCTTGCAGTCACGTCCCGCGTTCAGTGAGCGTTTCACGCTGGACGCCTTCACACCGTGCTATCTGCACCTGAGCGCCGCTGCGATCGCAGCCAAGGTGGAAGCGGCACAGGAAGAATTGCGGGCGTGCCGGGCCTGTCCGCGCGATTGCGCCGTAAACCGGCTCGAAGATCGGGAGGGCGTCTGTCACACGGGTCGGCATGCGCGCGTGGCGAGCGCCTTCGCGCACTTTGGCGAGGAGGACTGCCTCCGCGGGTGGCGCGGGTCCGGTACAATTTTTTTCAGCCGCTGCAATCTTCGGTGCGTGTTCTGTCAGAACTGGGACATCAGCCAGCAGCAGGCTGGCGAAACATGCACCGCGGAGGATCTTGCGCGGATCATGTTGCTCCTCCAAGAGCGCGGCTGTCACAACATTAATTTCGTCACGCCGGAACATGTCGCGCCGCAAGTGGCCGAGGCCATCGCCGCCGCCATACCGCTTGGTCTGCGCCTGCCCATCGTGTACAACACGAGCGCCTACGACAGCCTTTCGTCATTGCGGTTGATGGACGGGCTGGTCGACATCTTTATGCCCGACTTCAAATTCTGGGAACCGGAAACGGCCCGGAACCTGTCCAGGGCGAAGGACTATCCTGAGCGGGCACGGACAGCGATTCAGGAAATGCACCGGCAGGTGGGGCCCTTGTGCTTCGGCCCGGACGGCCTGGCCCGATGCGGCGTGCTGGTGCGACACTTGGTTATGCCGGGCCAAACGGCACAGTCGTCCGCTATTTTCCGTTGGCTGGCCGAGGAAGTATCGCCGGATACGTATGTGAACATCATGGCCCAGTACCATCCCGAATATCGGGCAGGCAGCCAACGGCGTTACGACAGCATCAACCGCGGGCCGAATTCCGCTGAACTGGAAAAGGCGAACGCTGCCGCGCGCGCCGCCGGGTTGTGGCGTCTTGACACCCGCTCGCGGTAAAGTACAGGTGGCGTTTGGTGAATCACACTGCAGGAGGGAGTCCTATGTCGTGCAGAATGAGCAAGCTTATTATTACTGTTCTTGGGGTATTCATTGCAGTGGCCGCGGCGGCGGATCAAGCAGCCTGGGTGATGCAGGAGACGGCGGAGAGTGCCGTGGAATTGCTGCCGGCCGGCGCCGAGTATCGTTACTACTGTCAGCCATGCGGCGACACCGCGGCGAGCCCCGAAACCGTGACCACCGCGGAAGTCCGTTATACCGGCACGGAAGGCATGTATGAAGTGGCGATCAATGACGAAGGCATGGATCTGGCCTACATCTATGTCAACATCGATGGGGAATGGAAGAACCTGGCCTTGCATCTCGGCCTGGAAGTCACCGGGGTGGACCAGACTTTGGCGGAATCGGGCCAACCCCAGGAAGCGCCCGAAATGGTCCCCAGTTTTGAGCGGAACCTCTACGCCGGTGTGGTCGGCAAGCGCCGGGTGATGATGGAACTCTGGATGTCGCCGGACGGCGCCTCGGGGGAATATAAGTACTTGCATATCGGCACGCCCATCGATCTGATGGGCAGCGCGGACGTTGATGGAAGTTTCACGCTCGGCGAAAAAGTCGAGGAGTCGAAGACGGGCGAGTTCAAGGGGACCATGAGTGGGGACACCGTCAACTTGAGCGGTGTCTGGGTGAGCGGAGATGGCGAAAAAACGCTCGATTTCTCACTGAATCGTTTTGCCGTCTCGGCGTTGGAACTGTTAAACGTGACCACCGCCGGGCTCAACAACGAAGGGTATATGAACTACCCGGTGTTCATGATGGACGTCGCTCCCGCCTACGAGAATCTTAATACGGCCGTGCAGAAGTTCGTGACTGGACTGTATCAGGAATACCGTGGCCCCTTCATTGAGACTGTGGCGGGGAACATCACGGCGCCGCGCGGGGAGGATGGCTCTTTTGTTTACGCCTACGCCTACCAACTGAATTACATGTTCGTGCTCTACACCGAGGAATTGGTCAGTCTTGTGTTCATGGAATACATGTTTGGCGGCGGCGCGCACGGCAACACCATAACACACAGTCTCAATCTCGGCATCAATTCCGAAGGAAAAGTGCGCGTGCTCGCCTTGAAGGATTTCTTCAAGGATTTTGCGGCGGCCCATCCGATCCTATCCAAGAACGTGATCCAGGGCCTGCTCGATCAGGACGCCCAGTGGATACTGGACAACGAAGTCAAGGAGTTAAAGGCGGAGGACCTCCAAACGTTCAGCGTCTCGGCGGAAGGCCTCACCTTTTACTTCGACCCCTATGACGTAGGCCCCTATGTGCAGGGAGAATTCCAGGTGGCCGTGCCTTATTCCGCCATCGCGGAACAGTTGAAGGAAGGACTGATTCCCGCATCCATTCGCAAGTAGCCGAGGCTTTTTCGACGCTGGTAGCCGTTCAATCAAGAGTGGCCTGTGCCGCGCAGGATGGGGCCTTGCCCTGGACCTCATCCCGCGCGCATATCAAACGTGAGGCAAACTACGCCTTGCAGTCCGCCGCTTTCGTTTGCTAGGATAAGCCCTTCTACGTGTGGCGTCACATTCGCCACCGCGTTTTCTGTTATTTTTCTGATTCTTTTCCAGCCGTCCGCGTGCGGGCGCAGTATGTTCAAGGGAGTGCCGGGTGAGCGAGCGGACCTTCGTGATGGTGAAGCCGGATGGCGTGGGGCGGCGGCTGATTGGCGAGTGCATTCGCCGCTTCGAGCGGCGCGGTCTCAAGTTGGTCGGAATGAAGATGCAGATTATCTCGCAAAAGCTGGCCGAGTCTCACTACGAGGAACATCGTGCACGCCCTTTTTTCCCGCATCTCGTACAGTTCATCACGTCCGGCCCCACCGTGCAGATGGTGTGGGAAGGCAAGGACGCCGTCGCGCAGGTGCGCAAGATGAATGGCGCCACGAACAGCCTCGAGGCGGCCGTCGGCACCATCCGCGGCGATTTCGGATTGAGCCTGCAAAACAACATGATTCACGCCTCCGACTCGATCGAGACCGCGAAGCGTGAGATTGCGCTCTATTTTGATCAGAACGAATTACTGGAGTATGCCATGCCGGACGCGCACTGGCTGTCGTAAGCCGCGACAGTACAACACGGCCCGTCACACTGGCCGTGGCGCCCGGAGGAAGACAGGAGGATACGAGGTTGGCTGGTGGACGCAAAGCACGCAAGGCGAAGATTAACAAGCACAAGCGGAAGAAGAAGAGGCGCCAGAACCGCCACAAGAACAAGTAACCGCCGCCCTGCTTCTTAGGTTTTGGGCGCTCCCGGCTGCCTGTCCGCAGGCGGCCGGGAGGGTTCTTTTCCCGCAGCCCTGGTGATCGGTCAGGAGGATGAACCATGCCGGACGAAAAGCCCCGTGTCATTATTGACGAAGACTGGAAGGCCCAAGTTCACCGCGAGAAGGAAGAGGCCGCGCGCAAGGCCGCGGAAGCGGCGAAGCAACCGGCGGGCGCCCCCGCGGGGGAGGCCGTATCCGGCGCTCCCGCGAGAACACACGCAGCCCCAGAGCCAGAAAGCGAAGACGAGGCGCTGGAGGGCGAGGAAGGCCCGGTCGAAGCTTCGTTCGTAACGCTGGTCGCCAGCCTCGCCACGCAGGCCATGTTCGCGCTGGGCGTCATGGCCCCTCCGGGCGCGCGCCAAGTAATGATCAATCTGGATCAGGCGAAGTTCACTATCGACACTCTCGACATGCTGCGTCAAAAAACCAAGGGCAACCTCGTCCCCGAAGAAGAGGGCGCGCTCCGCGAGGCCCTGGCCGAACTGCAACGCCTGTACGCCGCGCGCGTCCAGCAATGGCAGGAACAAACCCTGCGACAGTCCGGCATCGACCCCACCAAGCTGAAGGGCCACTGATTCGCACCGCCCTCCCCAAATTCCGGCCAGTCCGATGGGTCAGCCAGATCCGCCCTGCCAGCAATCCCACGGGCGCCCCGCGTGTTTGACTGTCAGGAGTGGCTCCAGTAGACTTGCCTCGGCGGACGCCATCCCCTGTGGCGACGCTGCCACGCCCCTTGGGGAAATAGCGGTGTTGCGGCTGCAAGTAACGCCCGGCGTGGCATAAACCCGGTCAAGACGGTGCGAGTCTAAGTATTCACAAACAGATCCAGGATGTTGTGCGCGGAGGGGTGCCATGTTCAGGTCGGGACTGATAGTTGCGGGTGTGTTCTTCCTCTGCCTCGGCACTGCCTCTACCCAGGACAGCGTGACGGTGTCGGAAGCGGTCCCCGTGGAAACCGAAGCGCCCGCGCCCGCCCCGGAGGCCGCCCCCGCCGAGACCCCCGCACCGCCAGACACGCCCGAGGCCGGGGAGGACGCGCCCGTTGGTGGTACCCCTGCGCCCGGTGAACCCAGCCCCCTCGAAAACCCCGGGGCGGCCATCACCATCGAGTACGAGAATACCCCCCTCTCGGACGCCGCGCAACGCAGTATCCAGGAAGAGATCTCCATCAATTTGATTGATCTCGAACCATTCCGGCGGGCCATCGAAGGTCTTCCCGAACGAGATAAGATTCGACTCACGCTGGAGGAGTGCATCCGCATTGCGCTTGAAGAGAACCCGGAAATCAATGTGACGGTCTATGAACCGTTGAAGGCCGGCGCCGACGTCTACACGGCGCACGGTGAATTCGATCCCGCACTCCAAGGGACGTTCAATTACCAGCACGCCTCCACCAGCGCCAGTCAACAAATCGAAACGTTCGGCGGCATCAGCGAGATCGAGAGCTTTAATACGGACGTGACGGGCGGGATTGCCGGGAAGCTGACCTATGGCACCCAATATCAACTTGGCGCGCAATTCGGCAAAGAAGAAACAACGTTTGGCGGCTTCATCGAAGAATTCAGCGGCATGACAAACCTGACGCTGACTCAGCCGCTGCTGCGCGGCTTCGGCAAGAGCGTGAACACCATCCGCATTCGGCAGGCGGAAAACGCGCGGCGCGTCACCGAGGCGCAATTGCGGCTGAGCATGCTGAATACCGTGGCGGAAGTCATCCGTGCCTACTGGGACCTCGTCGGCGCCATCGAAAACCTTAAGGTGCAGGAAACTGCACTGGCCAACGCCGAGCGCCTCTTCGACATTAACGAAACCCGCCGCGAAATCGGTATCGCGGCCGACATCGATGTGCTCCAGGCCAAGGCCGGCGTGGCCACCCGCCAGAGTGACCTGATTGCTGCCCGCGCGCGCGTGGCAGACGCGGGCGACCGCTTGAAGTTGCTCCTAGGTCTCAAAGATGGCGACCGCTTTAGCCGGGCGAACGTTCTCCCCATTGACCGCCCAAATCCCGACGACCTGACGCTGTTCGACATCAACGATTTCGACCGGCGCGTCGAGGAGAGCCTGCAACTCGCGCTCGAGAAGCGCCCGGAAATGGCCATGTCGGAATTGGAAATCGTGAACGCTGAATTGGAAGAACGGCGCACCCGGAATGAGATGTTGCCCCAATTCGATGTCACCGGCAGCTACGGCCAGGGCGGCCGCGACCACAAACTGCGCCAGACCTTCTATGGCATTCGCGACAGTCAGGACAAGGTGTACTCGTATGGTTTTCAGGCCACGGTGCCCCTGCGCAACCGGGCCGCGCGCGGCGCGCACCTGCGGGCTGAGTTGAGCACGCGCCAATCCGAACAGCGCCTCGAGCAAACGCGCCAGCAATTGATGGCCAACGTGTATATCGCCGCGCGAAACGTCCTGACCAATCAGGCCCTCGTGGAGAGCACGCGGCAGGCCCGCAGCATGCAGGAAGTGAACGTCATCGCCGAAGAAAAGAAACTGCGCCTCGGCACCACCACCAGTTTTCAGGTGCTGCAAGTCCAGGAGGACCTGACGCTCGCACAGACCCAGGAAGTCCAGGCGCAGATTGGCTATGAGAAGGCATTGATGGAAGTTCAACTCGCTAAGGGCACGCTCCTCGAAGATCTCGGCATCGAATTTGCCGCGCCGGACGCCGAAAAACCGCTGGGCTACTGGAAGAGCCTCACCCCCCGCTGGAAATAGGCACAGGACCGTGGACTTCCAAGTCCACGCGGGTGCACTTTCAAACCATGACGCTTGAGGTGGCGGCTCTGGCTGGCGCCCTTCAAGCAATCAAGACTTGAGTGTGGCAACTCCGCCAGCACCCCAAAGTCGCCTGTCTTACCGGCCCCGCGGGGGCCGAATGTGAATAGCCGCAGGTGAAACCTACGGAAAGGAAGACAACCTAACCCCGACCCCCGCAGGGGTCGAATATGAAGGCCCATGAAGAAAGACTATCGCATCGCATTACTGCCGGGGGACGGCATCGGCCCCGAAATCGCCTTGGAGGCCGTGAAAGTCCTCCGCGCCCTCGAACGCAACGCCCCGTTCACCTTCACCATCGAGGAAGGCGATTTCGGCGGCGGCGCCTACTTCAAGCACGGCAAGTCCTTCCCCGAATCTACCCAAGCCCTCTGCGACCGCTCCGATGCCATCATCAAAGGCCCGATCGGTCTCAGTTTCGACGAATCACAGAAGATCCCCGTGGACGAACAGCCCGAACGTGGCGCGCTCCTGCCCCTGCGTCGGCGCTACAACACTTTTGCCAATTTTCGTCCCGTGTACCTGCCTGAAGAACTGGCCCACTTCTCGCCGCTCAAGCCGCACGTGGTCCACGGCGGCATCGATATCATGATGATCCGCGAACTGGTCGGCGGCCTGTACTTCGGCAAGAAGGAAATGGGCGTCAACGCCGCCGGAAAACGTTATGTCGACGAACACCTCGAATACGACGAGGACCAGATTCAAGCCATCATGCACGTGGCATTCCGCGAGGCCATGGGCCGCAAGAAGGTCCTGCACAATGTGCACAAAAGCAACGTTCTCAAGTCGAGCGTCCTGTGGAACGAAGTCCTCACGGAAGTGGCCCGAGACTACCCCGAGGTCACGGTCAAACACATCATCGTTGACGCCGCCGCCACCGCCCTCGTCCTGAATCCCCGGCAATTCGACGTTATGGTCATGGAAAACATGTTCGGCGATATTCTCAGCGACCTCGGCGGCGGCATCCTTGGTTCGCTCGGCCTCATGCCCTCCGCCTGCGTCGGGCCCGAAAAAGCCTATTACGAACCCTCCCATGGCTCCGCGCCCGACATTGCCGGCAAAGGCATTGCCAACCCCTACAGCATGATTGGTTCCGTCGCGCTCATGCTCGAAAAAAGCTTTGGCCTGCACAACGAGGCGCGTGCCGTCATGCACGCCATGCGAAAGGTCTTCGGCAAGGGCATCACAACCGCCGACCTCCGCGACCCCGAAGGCAAGGCCGCCATAGTCAAGACTGCCGATTTCGGAGACATGGTCATTGAAGCGCTCTCTAAGTAAGCTCTCCCCTTGCCTTGCCCCTTGAACCTTGAACCTCAAGTCATTGAAGCGCTCTCTAAGTAAGCTCTCCCCTTGCCTTGCCCCTTGAACCTTGAACCTCAAGCCAGGAGTGTCGCGCCCGGCGTTCCCGCTAGAATCCCGCCATGCGCAAACTCATCATCCAGATCCCCTGCTACAACGAGGAACAAACCATCGGCGTCGCCTTGGATGCGCTGCCACGCGAAGTCCCGGGCGTCGAGGTGGTGGAGTGGCTGGTGATCGACGACGGCTCAACCGACCACACCGTGGAAGTCGCGCGGGAACATGGCGTCGATCATATCGTTAGTCTGACGGTCAACCGGGGTCTGGCCCGCGCCTTTATGGCGGGACTTGATTTCTGCATCCGCAATGGCGCCGACATCATCGTCAACACCGACGCCGACAACCAATACAACGCCGATGACATTCCAAAACTGATCGAGCCTATCCTCGCGCGAAAAGCGGAAATTGTGGTGGGGGAGAGGCCCA
>JACPGD010000426.1 GCA_016182645.1 Candidatus Hydrogenedentota bacterium
CAAGCTTGGCGCCGGGTGCACCTCGATGGAGGAGGCGGCCAACAGAATCGTCGATCACCTCCACCAGAACTTTCGCAGCCGGGACACCGGAGAGAGCGACTGTGTCCTGGCGCGGTTCTATCTGACGCTTCCCTGGTCCACCCTCGGGCCCGACCTCCGGCAGTTCGCGTCGGGCCTCTTTGACGGTGCCCCCATTGACGCCGCCACGAAATGTTTCGTCCTGCTCGCGAGCCGCGGCGACGAACCCGCCTGGAACGCGCGCCAAACCTCGGTGGGCCACCAGGCGATTCCCCTCTTGAGCGTCGAGGCCGTCGAGCGCCTGCCGATGATCGCCCGCCTCTTCCAACAACTCGGCCTTGAAATCAGTTTGATCCTCGGGCCCAGTCCCGCTCTCATGGTCGATCTGGAGCAGAGGACCTTCAATGTCTTTCACGTGCCCGAAGCGCTCGGCTCTCCCTATATCCCCGCCCAGGACAGTTTCATCGTCCCCTATCAGGTCCGCTCCGCCCTGGGATTTGGCGGCGTCCTGCCCAACGGCGAATTGTTCTCCCTCATCCTGTTCACGCGCGTCCCCGTTGCTCGCGAAACGGCGGACATGTTCAAGACGGCCGCGCTCAGTGTGAAGATGGCCGTCTTGCCCTTCGCCTCGGCCGCACACATCTTCAGCGCCTAACGTTGGCCGCGTGATGGGAGTACTCCATGAGTGCGAGTTCACCGCAGGAAGATATCGATCAACTTCGGGCACGGGTCTCCGCGCTCGAACAGTTGCTTGAAGTCCACGAGCAAGCCGTGCTGGACCAGTCGCTCCAATTGGAACAGACCAATCGCGATCTCGAGCAAGCCATTAAGCGCTCCCAGGAATTGGCCGTCCAAGCCGAGGCAAGCAGTGTTGCCAAGGGACAGTTCCTGGCCAATATGAGCCATGAAATCCGCACCCCCCTCAATGGCATCATCGGCATGTGCGGCCTCTTGATCGACACGGACCTCAGTGACGAGCAACGCGAGTTTGCCGAGGCCCTGCGCGGCTCGGGCGAAGTGCTGCTCTCCCTGGTGAACGACGTCCTGGATTTCTCGAAAATCGAGGCCGGCAGACTGGACCTCGAATGCTTGAACTTCAATCTCCGCCACGCCATGGATGAAGTGCTCGACGTGCTGTCCGGCCGTGCCGCGGCCAAGGGGATTGAATTCGGCTGTCTCCTCCATCACAACGTCCCTGTGTTCGTACAAGGCGACCCCGGCCGCCTCCGCCAGGTCATCATCAATCTGGCTGGAAATGCCATCAAATTCACCGAGACCGGCTCCGTGTTCATCCAAGTTTCGCTCGAAAATGAAGGGGAAAGCGAAGTTAAACTACGCGTGGAAGTGACCGACACCGGCGTCGGCATTGAGCAACACGTCATCGAATCCTTGTTCACGCCATTCACGCAGGCCGACACCTCGACAACGCGCAGATTTGGCGGGACCGGCCTCGGGCTGGCCATCTCCAAGAAGATTGTCTCGCTCATGGGTGGAGAAATCGGCGTGACCAGTTTATTGGGGGCGGGCTCCACTTTCTGGTTCACCGCCACGTTCGGCAAGGCCGAAGCCGGGCCAACGCGCGACAAAGCCCTTCTGGAAACCATTTGCGGGAAACGCATTCTCGTGGTGGACGACCACATCATCAATCGCCGCGTGCTCCAGGAGCAGTTGAAAGCCTGGGGCTGCGATCAAGACACGGCGGCGAGCGGGATAGAAGCCCTCGAAAAGCTGCGCATCGCGAAAAGCGAAGACAAGCCCTTCGACATCGCCATTGTTGATTGCATGATGCCCGTCATGGACGGCGAAGCCTTGGGACAACTGATCAAGTCTGACCCCGCCATTCGAGACACCATTCTGGTCATGCTCAGTTCCATGGGCATGCGTGGCGACGCGAACAGACTCCTGAAAATTGGCTTTGCCGCATATCTCACCAAACCCGTGAAGTCTTCCCAACTGCATGACTGTCTGTCGGTGGCCTTGAATTTTCAGCACCCAGCCGCGCACGAACCGCGGCCCGCCATCATTACCAAGCATTCCACGGCCGAACGCAAAGTGGGTGTCAGTCTGCTCCTGGTGGAAGACAACATCGTGAACCAGAAAGTCGCCCTGAAAATGCTGGACAAATTGGGCTACCGCGCGGATGTCGCGGGCAATGGAAAGGAAGCCGTGGACGCCGTCGGATTGCGCCACTATGACCTCATCTTCATGGATGTCCAGATGCCGGTCATGAACGGATTTGATGCCACCGCGAAGATCCGCGAAATCACCCAGGGATCCTCGAATCCGCCTGTCATCGTCGCCATGACCGCGCATGCCATGACGGGAGATCGGGAGCAATGTCTGGCCGCGGGAATGGACGACTATATGACCAAGCCCGTCACGCGGGAGGCGCTGGAAGACGTGCTGAAACGCCACACCGGGGACCTTCACTCCTCCAACGATTCCGGTGCGCAGGGTGAAGAAGCCGCGGCAGCGCCGGTCTTTGACAAAGAGGCGCTACTGGATCAACTGCAACGCGACGAGAAACGTCTCCATGATCTGCTCCAGGATTTCGAGCTAGACTTCTACCAGAAACTGGCCGCGCTGAAACAAGCACTCCGCGAAGGAGATGCCACTTCGCTGGAACTTCAGGCGCATGCTATCCGCAACGCCGCCGCATCCATCTGTGCCGCCGCGCTGAGCAATATCGCGTTCCGCCTTGAGCAACTCGGCGGCACCGGCGAACTCGATGCCGCCGCCCCCCTCCTCAATCGCCTCGAGTCCGCGTTCCTCGAACTCCGCAACCAATTCGGCCTCCGGTAGCCGCACCCTTTGTGGCTGCTTCCCCGCGTGGCCTGCGGTAACCATTCAGTGAAAGGGGGCGAGACGGGGAGGGCGAGCGTACCCGCGAGTTTTGGACCGCCGGGGGCGGGGATTCGGACAAGGAACCGCTCATATTGCGATCCTTATTCTTCAACGGGTTACGCCGCGCTTCCTTAGCAGCAGGTTCAGTTGTCCCATTACCTCAACAGCTTTCTCTCCACCAACCTGCTCGCGGGTATGCTCGCCCTCCCGAAACGGCGTCCTTGCGCCACGGGGCCGCGCCCGGCGTCACTGAATGATTACATCTGCGCGGCGTTGTGATTTGATTCACAACGTGCGCTCTGGCATAATTTCCTGCGTCTGGCGTGATTCCGGAGTGGGCATTTCTGGTGGGTTCCCTGCAACCACACCTTCAAATATCCCCCTTTCTCCACTTTGCCAGTGTCAAGAAACGCCAAAGCAAACTCACATCGCAATCTCCCACTTTACGCACAACTCAGAACCCACAACTCAGAACCCGGTTCCCCATGGCAGTACACCACATCAAGAAGGGCCTCAACCTCCCCATCGCGGGTGCGCCGGCGCCCCAAGTGGAAGCAGCGCGGGCGGTGCACCGCGTCGCGCTCCTCGCCGAAGACTATGTGGACCTGAAGCCGAGCTTCCGGGTCGCCGCGGGCGATACCGTCAGGCGCGGCCAAGTCCTGTTCGAGGACAAGAGGACCTCCGGCGTGCTGTATACCAGTCCCGCCGCAGGCACGGTCCTGGCCATACACCGCGGCGCGCGCCGCGCCCTGCAAAGCATCGTGCTCGAACTGAATGAAGCGGAGCTGCGGGGCGCACCGGGCGCCGGCGATGAGGTGGCCTTTGCCGCCTACGCGGGTGCGGACGCCGCCGCCTACACTCCCGATCAGGCCCGCGCATTGCTCTTGGAATCTGGGTTGTGGACTGCGTTGCGCACGCGCCCGTTCAGCAAGACGCCGCCGTCCGGGACGCAACCGCACAGTCTGTTCATTACCGCCTCGGATACGAACCCGCTCGCGCCGCCAGCAGAGATCGTGGCGGCTGGACGCGAAGCCGACCTCGCGGCCGGCGTGACGCTGCTCACAAAATTAACCGAGGGTAAAGTATATTTCTGTAAAACGGCCGGTAGCTCCCTCACCGCGCCCACGCTGCCGCAGGTTTCGGTGGAAGAATTCTCCGGCCCTCATCCGAGTGGCACCGCGGGGCTGCACATTCATGTCCTGGATCCCGTGGGCCGCCAGAAGACCGTCTGGCATATCGGCCTGCAAGACGTCCTCGCCATTGGTGCGCTGGTGCGCACCGGCAAACTCGACGCAACCCGGATTGTCTCGCTCGCCGGCCCCGGTGTCCAGCGCCCCCGCTTGTTGCGCACGCGCCTCGGGGCTGCCGTGGATGAACTTGTCGCTGGGGAACTCCAACCCGCCGAACAGCGCGTGATCTCTGGGTCAGTTCTCGCCGGCCGCATAGCCACCGGCGACATCGACGGCTTCCTGGGACGCTTCCACAACCAGATCAGCGTGCTGCCGGAAGGCCGCGAGCGCGAATTTCTGGGCTGGCTGCTCCCCGGCTTTGACAAGTTCTCCATCGTCAAGGTTTTTGCCTCGGCATTGGGCCGGGCAACAGCCTATCCATTCACCACCAGTACCAACGGCAGCGACCGCGCCATGGTGCCCATCGGCACCTACGAAAAGGTCATGCCGTTCGACATCCAGCCAACCTTTCTGCTTCGCTCCCTGATCGTCAATGATATCGAGCGCGCAGAAGAACTCGGTTGTCTCGAACTCGACGAGGAAGATCTGGCGTTGTGCACCTTCGTCTGCCCCGGAAAATACGAGTATGGCCCCATTCTCCGACGCAATCTGACCTTGATCGAAAAGGAAGGATGAGCAGCGGCCGCCCATGAACATCTTTCGTAGAATACAAGACTGGCAACGCCCTTGGTTCGAGAAGGGCGGCAGGTTCGAGAAGCTGTATCCGCTTTACGAAGCGCAGGACACCTTCCTCTTCACCCCGGGGCACGTCACCCGGAGCGCCTCGCACGTCCGTGACGCGATTGACCTGAAACGCATCATGACCACGGTCGTTGTGGCTTTGATCCCCTGCATTTTCATGGCCATGTACAACACCGGACTCCAGGCCAACCTGGCGATGGCGCCCGGCGCCGGCGCCGCCGGCTGGCGTGGCACGATCATGCATCTGCTTGGGGTCGGTTATGATCCAAGGAGTCTATTCGCTTGCACGTTCCAGGGCGCGCTCTACTTCATTCCCGCCCTGATCGTGACCTATGTCGCGGGCGGAATCTGCGAAGTCATATTCGCCGTCATTCGCAAGCACGATGTCAACGAGGGCTTCCTCGTCACGGGGATGCTCTTCCCGCTGATCCTGCCGCCCACCATCCCGCTCTGGCAGGTCGCGCTGGGCATCGCCTTCGGCGTAGTCATCGGCAAGGAAATATTCGGCGGTACGGGCATGAACATCCTGAATCCCGCGCTCACCGCCCGTGCGTTTCTTTTCTTCGCCTACCCGGCCCAAATTTCCGGTGACCTCGTCTGGATCGCCGTCAACGCCACGAATCAGGTGGACGGTTTCAGCGGTGCCACGGTCCTCGGCCGGCTCGCCGCCGCCAATGCCGCGGATCCCAACGCCATTCCACAAGTCTTTCAGGGCATGGGCCTCACCTGGTGGGACGCTTTTGCCGGATTGGAGGCCGGCTCGATGGGAGAAACCAGCGCCCTGGCCTGTTTGCTCGGCGCCGTCATTCTGATCCTCACCGGCATCGGCTCCTGGCGCATCATGGCCGGCGGAGTCGTTGGCACAATAGTGTTTGCGCTGCTTCTCAATGCCGTGGGCTCGGAAAAGAATGTCATGATGACCCTCCCCTTCTACTGGCACTTCGTGCTCGGCGGGTGGGCCTTCGGCCTGGTCTTTATGGCCACCGATCCCGTCTCCGGCACCTTCACCGAAACCGGAAAATGGATCTATGGCTTCTGTATCGGCGCACTCTGCACCTTAATCCGCGTAGTCAACCCCGCCTACCCCGAAGGCATGATGCTCGCCATCCTGTTCATGAACATGTTTGCTCCGCTCATCGACCACATTGTGGTCAGCCGCAATGTGAAGAGGAGGCTGGCCCGCAGTGCAGTATAGTACCAAGTACATTTTCCTCTTCGCCGCGGCCATCTGCCTGGTTTGTTCGCTCTTGATTGCGATCCCCGCCGTGGCCCTGCGCGCCCGCCAGGAGGAGAACCGGCAACTGGACCAGAAGAAGGCCGTCATCATGGCCGCGCGCCTCGTGAAGCCGGAAGAGCGGCTCGATCGTGACAAGGTTGCGGAAGTATTCAAGAATATCGAGGCCCATGTCGTGGATCTGGCCACCGGCGATACCATCGATATGAACCCCGATGAATACGATTTCAATGATGTCGAGAAGAGCATGCTGGAAGAAAGTCCGATCCAGGTGCAGGAGATCCCCAAGAAAGTCAAGGTTTATCACGTGCGGAAAGAGGGAAAAGTGGACATGATTGTCCTTCCTATTTTTGGCAAAGGTCTATGGTCCACGCTCTGGGGCTTTTTCGCGCTCGATGTTGACACCACAACGGTCGAAGGCATCACCTATTATCAGCATGGAGAAACGCCCGGTTTGGGCGGTGAGGTCGACAATCCCAAGTGGAAATCCCGTTGGCCGGGGCGCAAAGCGTTTGATGAGAGCTGGAACGTCGAGATTGACGTGATCAAAGGCGCCGCGGGGCCGCCCGCAAGCGATCCGCACCGCGTGGATGGACTCAGCGGGGCCACTATTACCGGGCGCGGTGTTGCAAGAATGTTGCAGTTCTGGCTGGGGGACCAGGGCTTCGGCCCATACCTGAAGAAATTCCGGGAACAATCAGCGAGGAGCCAATGATATGGCTATCTTAGGCAAAGTAGAACGCGAAGTGCTGCTTGATCCGCTCTTCAACAACAACCCCATCGCATTGCAGATACTCGGCATCTGTTCCGCCCTCGCGGTCACGACCAAGATGAGTACCGCAATCGTCATGAGCCTGGGCGTCACCGCGGTCACCGCGGGTTCGAGTTTCGCCATCAGTCTCATCCGCAACAATATTCCCCCGAGCATCCGGATCATCGTCCAGCTCTCGATCATCGCGTCCTTGGTCATCTTGGTGGACCAGATTCTGAAGGCCTACCTTTTCGACATCAGTAAACAGCTCTCGGTATTCGTTGGACTGATCATTACCAACTGCATGGTCATGCGACGCGCCGAAGCCTATGCCATGCAGAACGGCCCGGTGCTGAGCTTCCTGGACCGCGTCGGCAATGGGCTGGGCTATAGTCTCGTCCTCATGCTGACGGCCTTCATCCGAGAACTCTTTGGCTCCGGTTCTCTGTTTGGGTTCGTCATCCTCAAGTCCGTCAACGACGGCGGCTGGTATGTGCCCAATGGCTTGATGCTGCTGTCGCCCGGCGCCTTCTTTCTGATCGGCACGTTCATCTGGATCTTGCGCACCTGGAAGCCCACCCAGATGGAGAGCGAGTAACATGGTTGAACACTATCTCAGCCTCTTCACCAAGGCCGTTTTCGTCGAAAACATGGCCCTGGCCTTTTTCCTCGGCATGTGTTCTTTCATGGCGTGCTCGAAAAAAGTCGATGCCGCCTTCGGCCTCGGTATCGCCGTGACCTTCGTGCAATTGGTGACCGTCCCGGTCAACCAGATCGTCTACTCGAAACTCCTGGCCCCCGGAGCGCTCGCCTGGTTGCATCCCAGTTTCAAAGAGGTCAATCTTGATTTCCTCTATTTCCTCAGCGCCATCGGCGTCATTGCCGCCATCGTCCAAATCGTCGAGATGACGCTCGACAAGTACGTCCCCTGGCTCTACGCCTCGCTCGGCATTTTCCTCCCGCTCATCGCCGTCAACTGCGCGATCCTGGGCGCCTCGCTCTTCCTCGTCGAGCGCTCCTACACCTTCGGCGAGAGCGTCGTCTTCGGCCTCGGCACCGGCGTTGGCTGGATGCTCGCCATTGTCGCCCTCGCCGCCATCCGCCAGAAGATGCGCTACAGCAACGTGCCCCCGGCCCTGCGCGGCCTCGGCATCACATTCCTCCTCACCGGCCTCATGGCCATCGGCTTCATGGCGTTTTCCGGGATTCAGCTATGACCATGAAGCACCGTAATCATAGGTCCTCTGGATCCTATAGGTCATATATGGGAGTTCTTCGACAATGTTGACCATCACCATGGGCGTCTTCATGTTCATGTTTGTGATCATGACGCTCGTTGTCGTGCTGCTTGTGGCCAAAGCCAAACTCGTGGCTTCCGGTGACGTCAAGATCGTCATCAATGAAGATGCCAAGACCCTTGTTACCCCCGCCGGCAGCACCCTGCTCAACACGCTGGGCAACAATAAGATCTTTATCCCAAGCGCCTGCGGCGGCAAGGGCAGTTGCGGCGTCTGCAAGGTCAAGGTCATGTCGGGTGGCGGTTCCTTGCTGCCCACCGAGGAATCGCATATCACGCGCGGCGAAGCGCGCGAAGGCGTGCGCCTGAGTTGTCAGGTGAAGGTGAAAGCGGACATGCAGATCGAGGTCCCCGCCGAGGTCTTCGAGGTCCGGAAGTGGCTGTGCACCGTCCGCTCCAACCACAATGTCGCGACCTTCATCAAGGAACTCGTGCTCGAACTGCCGGCCGGCGAGTCCGTACCGTTCCGCGCAGGCGGCTATATCCAAATCGAGTGCCCGCCGCACGAGGCCCGTTATAAGGACTTCATTGTCGAAGACGAGTACCGTGACGCTTGGGACGCCTTCAAGCTGTGGGACCTCGTGTCGAAAACAGACGAGGATGTGAGTCGCGCCTATTCCATGGCGAGCTATCCGGAGGAAAAAGAGATCATCATGCTCAATGTCCGGATTGCCACACCGCCGCCGCGCACCCAGGGCATTCCCCCCGGCATCATGTCCTCTTACATCTTCAACCTGAAACCCGGCGACAAGGTCACTATCTCCGGACCCTTCGGTGAATTCTTCGCCAAGGAAACGAAACGCGAAATGTGCTTCATCGGCGGCGGCGCCGGCATGGCCCCCATGCGCTCGCACATCTTCGATCAGTTCCGCCGGCTGAAGACGGATCGCAAAGTCACGTTCTGGTACGGCGCGCGCAGCTTCCGCGAAATGTTCTACGTCGAGGACTTCGACTCCATCCAGCGCGAGAACCCCAATTTCAAATGGCACGTCGCACTCTCCGAGCCGCTCCCCGAAGACAACTGGAAGGGCTATACCGGATTTATCCACCAGGTCCTGCTCGACAACTACCTCAAAGATCATCCCGCGCCCGAAGACATCGAATACTACCTCTGCGGGCCCCCCATGATGCTCACCGCCTGCATCAACATGCTCCATGATCTCGGCGTCGAGGATGAAATGATCGCCTTCGATGACTTCGGCTGACCTGAACGCCAAGCTTGGTATAGAACTCAAAACAGGGGGTGGAAGCTTTAAGCGCGGCAATGATGCTTCTTTTGCCACACCACCGCTTCCCTCGCGCTTAAGGCTGCACGTTCCGACGCATCTCTTCCGCCATCCTATTCATCTTTCATCCTTCATCCTCCATCCTTTCTTCATTCATCCCTCATCCCTCATCCCTCATCCCTTCTTCCTCTGCCTGATGTCCCTTCTCCTCCTCTCCGCCTGTGGCCCTCCCGCCCCCCGCGAACACCAGTTCTCCGGCGAAACCATGGCCACGACCTACCATGTCAAGGTCATCGCCGCGCTGGACGCGCGTGCTATTCGCCAACTCTCCTCAGACATCCAGCACACTCTCGACACCATCGACCAGAAGATGTCCACCTACAAGCCCAACTCCGAACTTTCCCGCTTCAACCAACACCTTTCCACCGGGCCTTTTCCCGTCTCCCAGGACATGCTCGAGGTCTTCGACATCGCCCTCCAGATCAGCGAGCAGACCGGCGGCGCCTACGACATCACCATCGGCCCGCTCGTCAACGCCTTCGGCTTCGGCCCCGAGCACCCCGCTGCTCCGCCCACCGAGGTTGAAATCGAGCAGTTGCGCCAGCGCGTCAATTACCGCTACATCAAGATCAACCGCGACGCCGGCACGCTCCAGAAATCGCGCCCCGATGTCTACTGCGATTTGTCCTCCATCGCCCAAGGTTTCGGTACGGATGCCGTCGTCAAGTTGCTCGAAGCCCGCGGCATCCACGATTATATGGTCGAGGTGTCGGGGGAAGTGCGCGCCCTGGGCAAGAACGCCAGCGGCCAGCCCTGGCAAATCGCCATCGAGAAACCCATTGCCAGCGGCCGCGCCATCGAGCGCGTCGTGCCTCTATCCGGCAAGTCGCTGGCCACCTCCGGCGACTATCGCAACTACTATGAGGAGAACGGCGTGCGCGTCTCACACACGCTCGATGCCCGCACGGGCCGGCCCATCACCCACAAGCTCGCTTCCATCAGCGTCATTCACGATGAGTGCACCTGGGCCGACGCCTACGCCACCGCCCTCAACGTCCTCGGCCCGGAAGAGGGCTACCACTTCGCCGTCGAGCACCACCTCCCCGCCCTCTTCATCAACCACACGCCCAATGGCTTCGAAGAAAAAGCCACCCCAGATTTCCAGTCTTACCTCGGTACTTCGTCCGTTCCGTCCGTCCAGTCCATTTCCCCGGAGTCTTAGCCCCATGCCCCACTCCAACGTCCGCACCATCGTCCAAGAAACCCCGCTTACCGACATCCACACGCATCTCTACGCGCCGCCCTTCGGCGGACTCCTCCTCTACGGCATCGACGAGTTACTCACTTACCACTACCTCGTCGCCGAATTCTTCCGCCTCTCCGACATGCCCTACGACGCCTTCTGGGCACTCCCGAAATCGGCCCAGGCCGAAGCCATCTGGCAAACGCTTTTCCTCGATCACGCGCCCCTCAGCGAA
>JACPGD010000427.1 GCA_016182645.1 Candidatus Hydrogenedentota bacterium
ACTGTCCGAGATCGGACGATTGCGGAGCATTCCAAGTACCGCGAACACACCCAGCAGCATCTCGACGTGGCGCGGACAGAAATGGACCGGGCCGTCGAGACCATGAACCGCGTACTGGAGCGGCACGCGCGCACCTTCGTGTGTGGCTATGAAGCGAGCATGACGCTGGGCAAGCCGTACATTCAGCACTTGTACCAGTTCTTGGGAATCAGTTCGGAGCACAGTCCCCCACTCCGTGATGGGAACCGTAAATACATCAAGGACCTGCACGAATCCGGGCGTGTCCGCCTCAATACAGACAAGCCCCTCACCATCGGCATTGTGACCCGGCCTACGGAACAGAAATGGGGCGGCGACCTCCGTGCGCTGTATTCGATGCGCGATGGGCTCAGCGCCGTGGGGCACACCGTGAAGCTGGGCCAACGCGCCGAGGATCTGCTCGATTGCGACCTGGTTTTTCTAAGCAACACTTGCGAGGACCAGCGCCGGAACATGTTCGCCGTGCAGGAGAAGAAGGTCCCCTTCGCACTGGTGGGGTTCCATGAGGACTTCATCACGTACTACGGGCACTGCATGGGCTTTACCGAATATGTGTCGATGTGCCTGCAACGGATGAGCGACAACGGGCTGGTGCTCGCCGTCGAGGACTTGTGGGAGAACCCGGAAGTCATCACCTACTACCAGCAGCCACCGCCGAAAGCGCCATTGTACAACGTGCCCGTGCTGCGGAATGCCGTGTTTTGTCTGGCGGCTTCGCACGTGGAGGCACGGACCATGGCGCGGGACTGCCCGGAAGCAAAGACGGAAGTGGTGCTGTGGGACATTGGGCTGCGCCGGGGCGCGGACATGTATAGCGACGCGTTCCTGCAACTGACGGGACTGCAACGAGGCGAATACATCCTGCAGGTGGGCCGCGTCGAAAGCCGGAAGAACCAGCTTGCATCGGTCCTGGCCACCAAGGACATAGACGTTCCGCTGGTGTTCATCGGTACGACCGGCTATCAACCTTGGTATGAATTGCTGGTCGTCAACGCTGCGGCCGCCTACCGGAAGGCCCCGACGATTTTCGTGAGCCAGGAGCATCCCAGCCAGGCCGTGGGCGGCCAAATGCGGATCCTGCAAATGCCGAAGGGGGAACGCCTGAGCGACGAGTGCATCGTGAGCGCGTTTCAGAACTGCGGGCTGCACCTGCATCCGGCCTTCTGGGAGGCCCCCGGCTACACTTATCTTGAAGCGGCTTACATCGGCGTCCACACCGTGGCCTCGGAGTGGGGCGCATTGGCGGACTACTGCGAGTTCGGCGGCAACGACTCCCGCATGCGGGACCGCTTCACCTATGTACCACCGTGGCACCTGCCGGATCTGGAAGCGGCGGTGCGCAAGAATTTTGGCCGGCGGGTGGACCCCAGTTATACCCATCCGATCTTTGACCGGACGGCCACGGATGTTGGACGCGAAATTGATGCGTGCATCCGCAGGCACTTCTCGTGACCCGAGAGGCGAAGAGAACTGCGGAAGACGCGGAAAACGCTGAGCGAAGAACGCTTCGCCGCAAAGGAACGCGAAGAGCGCAATGAACGTCCAACCGCCAACCGCTGACGCCTAGCGCCGGCGCGCTGCCCATTCAATACATTGCACCAGGATCTGCCGAAATTCCGGGACCTGCGTCGATTTTGCATCATGCCCGAGCGCAAAGTAGACGCAACGCGCGTTGTGGAAGTAGTGCGTCGCCAGCATCGGCTCTGGCACCGTATGCCCAAACCGTTCCTGATCCGCGGTCATGATGATATGCATGTCCGGCCGCATCAGGAGATTAAAATACAATTCGTCGTCCGTGACGAATGGCCGCACCCCCTCGATGATCGGATGCCCCTCGTCCACGATATCCACGCGGAATTGATGATAGGCGTCATGGGTGGATTTCCCACTCACCCACATCGCACCGTAGATATCGATCGAGTCGCGCCATTCCTGCACGTTGGCCACCGCGAAATGCGTGACGACGAGCCCCTTCCCCATCTTCAGGAACTCGACTGTCCCCTCCTTCACGAAATCCGGCGGGTTGCCTCCTTCCACCTTGATTTGGTTCAGGCAGAGCACATCGTAGTTCTTAAGGTTGTCGAGACGGAGGTCTTCAATGTTTTCCGTCGCCGTGATCGCGACCGTTGGATAATTCTCTTTGATGTCCCGCAGCACATCGTCCATTGTGTTCTCGCCATGTGGCCCCATGCCAACCAGCAGGCACGTCACCGGGGCCTCCTCCGCAAATGCCCCCAAGCCCAGCACGGCCAGCACCGAAAATATACAAGCTACCCCAATCTTTGTGCGCATGATAGTCCCCTTTCGTGTACGCATGATCAAAGGAAAGACTGATTGTGGCAGGACTACCCGCGTCATGCAACTACCGTTTGGTGGGTTTTGGGGCAAGACCGCTGAAATTTGATTGGGGATTGTAGTATGTATACTACAATAGTCAAAATCTTTAGAAATTTGGTGTTCTTTCCCAGCACTTTGAATCGTTGGGACAAAACTCACGGCCAGACAAGCTGGCCATGACACCTAAGACCCACCAAAATGTCATGCACCCGTGGAAAAGCCCCCGTTCCTGTCGTCCCTTCGCCCGGCACATTGATTCTCACTGTATCCCGCACTAGACTGAAAATATATTCAGTTCTTTACGGCCTATGACCGACAACCTCAAATGCACCTTCACGTCCACAGCAACCATTCCCTCCTTGAAGGGACCGCCACCCCGCGACAGCTCATCGCCCGGGCTGTCGAGCATGGGATGACCGCGCTCGCGCTGACCGATTCCAATGGGATGTATGGCGCGATTCCCTTCTATAAAGCCGCCCGGGCGGCCGGCGTCAATCCCATCCTTGGCGTTCAACTTGGCCCCGCCGTCCTTCTCGCCAAGGATCGCGAAGGCTACGCCCAACTCTGCGAAATTATTACCACTTGGCACCTTGTAGACGCGGCGTCCTCGTCACGTCTCTTGACGGAGGGTAAGTCCCGGAAACGCGACGGGGACGTCGCGTCTACGTGGCCTTTCTCTTTTAATGACGAGCATCTTTTCCTTCTCTCAAGCGACCGCCGGCTTCTGGAAACCTGGAAGAAACGGGGGTTCTCTCCCTTGGCCGCCATTACGCATTACGGCGACAGCGATTCCTATTACAAAGCCGCCAGCCTCGTCGCCTGGGCGCAACGCCATCAACTCCGCCCGGCCGCCGTCAGCCCGGTCCATTTTCTCGACCCGGAACACTACTCCATCCATCGTGTACTTGCCGCCATCCGTGCAAATGCCACCGTCGATACGTTGCCTCCCGGCAGCACCGCGCGCCCCGATGATTTCTTCCGCTCCCCCGCGCAAATGGAGCGCCTCTACGCCCCATGGCCGGAAACCCTGCGCAACCTCGAATTCGTCGCGGAAGAGTGCCACCTCGAACTCCCCCTGGGGAAACCGCTCTTCCCCGAATTTCCGCTCCCCCACGGTGAAACCCCATTCTCCTGGCTCTGGAAGAAGACCTTCGAAGGCCTCAAGAGGAAGTACCGCCCGCTCACCCCGCAGGTCATCGACCGTGTCCGCTATGAACTCGATATCATCCACCGTCTCGGCTTCGCGCCCTACTTCCTTATCGTCTGGGACATCGTCCGCCATGCGCGCGAGCGCGACATTCCCATCGTCGGCCGCGGCTCCGCCGCCAACAGCCTCGTCGCCTATGCCCTCGGCATCACCCGCGCGGAACCGTTCAAGTACAACCTCTACTTCGAGCGCTTCCTCAACCTCGCCCGTACCGACTGTCCGGACATTGACCTCGACATCTGCTGGCGCCGCCGCGATGACGTTATCGACTACGTTTATCGCCGCTATGGTAGCCGGGGCTTCCCGCCCCGTTCCGGAGAAGCTGCGGCATCCACTGACGAGCGCGTCGCCATGATTTGCACCCTCAACACCTTCCGCGCCCGCGCCGCCATCCGCGAAGTCGCCAAGGCCCACGGCCTTACCGGCAAACAAATCGGCGCCGTCGCCCGGCTGCTCCCCGAGTATGGCGCGCGCGACCTCCAGACCGCCGTCAAACACATCCCCGAATGCCGCGGCCTCGATTTGACCGGGGAACCGCTCAAATCCATCGTGACCATCAGCGAATTTATCGACGGCTTCCCCCGCCACCTCTCGATCCATTCCGGCGGCGTCGTTATCGCCCCCGAAGCTCTCACCCGCTTCACCCCGCTCCAGCGCGCCACCAAGGGCATCATCATCACCCAGTACGACATGGGCCCGATTGAGGAACTCGGCCTTATTAAAATGGACCTCCTCGGCCACCGCTCCCTCACGGTGATTGCCGACACGCTCGCTTCTATCCACGAAAACCGCGGCGTGACGCTGGATATAGAGGCGGTGCTGCAAAGGGCGGGGGGAAAGGACCAAAAGGACATAAAGGACGAAAAGAACCCAACAGCCCACACCCCCTCTCCCGCAATCCGTAATCCACAATCCACAATCCACAATCCCCTCATCCCATACTTCCCATTCCCCATTCCTCATTCCTCATTCCCCATTTCTTCTGACCCTCTCACCGCCCAGATGCTCCGCGAGGGTCTCACCATCGGCTGCTTCCAGATCGAGTCGCCCGCCATGCGCGCGCTGTTGCGCAAGATCCACGTCTGCGACGTCACCACACTCGTCCAGGCCATCGCCCTTGTCCGTCCGGGCGCCTCCGGCAGCGGCATGAAAAAGCATTTCATTGACCGCCACCACGGCCGCGAGCCGGTCGAGTACCTGCACCCGGCGCTGGAAAAGGTGCTGGGTGAAACCTATGGCATCATGGTCTACCAGGAAGATGTCCTCAAAGTGGCCCACGCCGTCGCCGGCATGGATCTCACCGAGGCCGACGCGCTCCGCCGCGCCATGAGCAAACAGCGCAGCCCCCGCGAAATGGCCAAGAGCATGAAGGGCTTCCTCGACAAGGCGCGCGACAACGGCGTTGCTGAAATCACCGCTCAGGCCATCTGGGAACTCATCGCCAACTTCGCCGCCTACTCTTATTGCAAGGCCCACGCCGCCACCTATGGCGAACTCGCCTATCAATGCGCCTACCTCAAGGCGCACTACCCCGCCGAGTTTCTCGCCGCCGTCCTGAGCAACCGCGGCGGTTTTTACTCTCCCGCCGTCTACCTCGAAGAAGCCAAGCGCTGGGGCATCGAAATCCGCCCGCCCGACGTCACCCGCAGCCACTACCACTACACCGTCGAAGATGACGCCATCCGCGTCGGCTTCGTCGAAGTTCGCAACCTCAACTTCGGCAGCATCGCCGCTATCCTCGAAGCCCGCGAGAAAGCCCCCTTCGATAGCCTCCTCAACTTCCTGGAGCGCACCCGTATCCCCGCCGCCGATGCCGAAGTCCTCTTCCAAGTCGGCGCGCTGGACTGTTTTGGAATGCCTTGTGATGGAGCTGCTGAGTCTTATAGGTTCCCACTCTCCCGGCCGGCCCAGCTCTGGCAGCTCCGTCTCTTTTACGAGCCGCACGCCAGGCAGGCAAACGATAACCGCCAGCAACTACTAAAAACCGATGAAACTAACCCCATTCCGTCTATCCCCGACTACACTCCCAAGCAAAAAACCGACGCCCAGTGGCAAACCCTCGGTATCCTCACCGGCACCCACCCCCTTCACTACTATCTCCCCAGCCTCCTGGAGCGCACCCTCGTCGCCAGTTGCGACCTTCCCCGCTTTGTCGGCCAGCACGTCACCCTCGCCGGCTGGCTCATCACCGAACGCCGCCAGGCCCTCCGCGACGGTAGCGGCGTCATGAAATTCCTCACGCTCGAAGACGCCCAGGGCACCTACGAAGCCGTCCTCTTCTCCGAAGCCTATCAAGCCTACGGCCACCTCCTCACCACCCTCGGCCCCTACCTCGTCACCGGCCAGGTCCAAATCGACAGCGACGCGCTCGCGCTCATCGTGGAGCACGTGGAAGATGCCTCAAACCAGGATGCGCACAGCCAAACGGCACTACAAATGTGATAGTATGAAAGCCATGCCAGAAGGGAAATCAACAGTATACGTCGAGACCTCGGTCATCAGTTATTACGTCGCCCGCCCCAGTGGTAATGTGATCATCGCGGGTCACCAGCACATCACATGGCAATGGTGGGAGGAAGCAGTCGAGAAGTCCCGGCGCTTCATTTCTTCCGTTGTCTATGCAGAAATAATTGAAGGCGACCCAGAGTTGGCGCAGAAGCGCTTGAACGCGGTTAATGGTTGGCCAATCCTGATGCCGAATATCCAATCAGAATACTTGCTTGAACAGTATCTCAGGCACAAAGTCCTGCCAGCGAAAGCTGAGCGAGATGCCGCGCACATTGCCATAGCCACGAGCTATAAGATGAACTACCTTGCGACGTGGAACTGTACCCACATAGCAAATGCCTACTTGCGGGACAAAATCGATGACATAAACAGGGCTGCGGGTTACAGAACGCCCGTGATTTGCACACCGGAGGAACTCCTGAAATGATCGACTTGGACGAATTTGACCGTCGTGTCGAGTGGCTCGACGAAATAGTCGAAGCGGATCGGGCCGTAGGCCAAGAAATATTCCGAAAGGCGGGAGGCACTGTGCGCGCCTACTTCGAGTATGTGCGGCGCCTTGCCGAGTCGGCCCCTAATCCAAAATACTATGACTTCGCCGAACTGAAACCAACGGTCGATCTAACACACGAGAAGACAAATCCCTGACAACCCTCCCTGCACGTGGAAGTCCAAGCCGGGACAATACCTCCGTGAGCGTCCCCATTGTGGCATTTGATGAATCAGGTAATTCCAGAGCGAATCTACTAGATGAGGCACAGCCAGTGTTTGTGCTGGCTTCCGTGCAAATGGATACAGACACGGCCACCGCCATTGTTGGTGGGCAACCCGACTGTTCCGACGAACTTGAATTCTACAAACTCCGGCGTAGCCGTTCAGGTCGAAACAGAGTCCTCAATCTCCTCAGCGCACCACTGTTGAAGGATAGAAAGGTACTTCTGTCGGCCGTACATCGCGCGCTCGGCGAACGCGCGACTACCGCACTGGAAACATTGCCCGCAGTTCTTCCGGCGTGGGCTGGCGGCCGTATTCGCAGAGTTCAAACGCCTCCACGTACTGAATCTTCTCGCCAGCCTCACCATATTGCTCCTTCAGTTGCTCGCGATAGAGCGGGGTCATCCGGTTAAAGCGCTGTCGCCACTGTTCCTTCATCCATTCTCGTTTCGCGGCGTCCTCCTTTGGCACTTCTTCGAGCTTGCCGTCGAGCCAGGGCATCCATTCAGCAAACTGCGACGGCATACGGCTGAGCGCGTCCATCTTCTTTTCCATGACGTCGTCGATGGGCACAATAACGTCAGCCTGAAACGGGTACGGCTTCTGGAAGTGATCCCACATGTACAGGTAGACCGGGTTTTGCTTCAGCGGCGGAGTGTCCGGGCAGATGAACGGCACCGTGACCATGTAGGCGCCGTCCTGGACCAGGATGGCGGTGTAGCGGTGGTCGGGGTGATAGTCGTTCGAGCGCGGGGCGATGACGATGTCGGCCTGCCACTCGCGGATGAGGCGGATGAGTTCCTTACGGATTTCGAGCGTCGGCAGCAGCTCGCCATCGTGGTGATCGAGCACCTGCACCTCGACCCCGAGGATCTTCGCTGCTTCCTGCACTTCGCGTGTGCGGCGCTGCGCCAGCGGCCCCCCCGCCATTTCGTGATGGCCGATATCACCA
>JACPGD010000451.1 GCA_016182645.1 Candidatus Hydrogenedentota bacterium
ATCTTGGCGGTATGACGCTCGGTGAACAGTCCCATGACAGGGGCCTCCAGACTGGGATGAACACCATATGCTTACACACCCGTCAAGCGGCATAAAAGAGATTTATTTGGTTCCGGCTACGCCGGGTTAGGAATTAGGAATGGGGAATGGGGAATGGGGAAGAGGTTGAAGGTTGAAAGGGTGGTATTCGTCCTAGTTGTCCATGCCCCTGGGGAAGGGCTTGGGGGCGCGTGCTTATGCTATGCTTTCGCGTATTGGGGACCAACCGCAAGCACAGAGTATTTTATGAGCACTATCCCAGCGGTTTCTGTCAGCCTGCAGGTCAATGTTGGCGGGTTGATCATGAAAAACCCGGTGACGGTGGGTTCCGGCACCTTCGCCTACGGGCAGGAATACGACCAGTACTTTGACATCGCGCAACTGGGCGCCGTCACGACGAAAAGCCTGTCGCTAGTGCCGCGCGCGGGGAACAAGCCGCCACGCCTGGTGGAGACACCAGCCGGGATGCTCAACGCGATCGGCCTGCAAAACGTGGGCATCGAAGCCTATCTTCGCGAAAAGTTGCCGTATCTGCGCCAGAAAGGCTGCACGATTATTGGCAACATCTACGGCCATGCGCCGGAGGAATACGCCGCGTTGGCGGCAAGGCTTGAGGCCGAACAGGGCGCCGATGCGATTGAGGCCAACCTGTCGTGTCCCAATGTCCATGACGCACGGAAGGCGCGCGGCTGCACATTGGTTGCGCAGGCGCCGGAACAGGTGGCCGAATACACGCAGGCCATCCGGCAGGCAACGAAGCTCCCGCTGTTTATCAAGCTGACCCCCAACATCATCGATATTGCCGAACCGGCGCTGGCCGCGCAGGAAGCCGGTGCGGACGGCATCTCCATTATCAATACGCTGTTGGGCATGGGCATCGATCCGGAAACGCGCCGCCCGATTCTCAGCAATATTGTGGGCGGACTGAGTGGGCCCGCCATTCGGCCCGTGGCCGTCAAGATGGTGTGGGACTGTGCGCGCGCGCTCCGCATTCCGATCATCGGGATGGGCGGCATCTGCACGGCGTCCGACGCGCTCCAGTTCATCCTGGCCGGCGCGCGGGCTGTCGCGGTCGGTTCGTATTCGTTCCGGCAACCGGATGCGGCCTTGCGGGTGGTCCGGGGGCTGGAAGACTACTGCCAGCGCCACCAGGTGGAAGACATCAACCAGCTTGTCGGCGCGATGCAGGTGTAAGCCATGACGGAACCAGTTCTTGTTGCGAAAAGGAAATTTCGGGAGGGCGAGCGTACCCGCGAGCCGGTTGAAAACCACTGAATATTGCGCTTTCACGGGCCATGCAATCGGCTCGCGGGTACGCTCGCCCTCTCAACAATTCAACGTGACGGGAGTCTTCTTCGCGATGACAGACCAGGAAGTAATTGAGGTTTTTCGGCAGGCCGGCGCGCTGCTCGAGGGGCATTTCATCTATGCGAGCGGGCGGCACGGCAGCAAGTTCTTGCAGGCGGCGCGCGTACTTCAATTCCCTGAACATACGGAACGTCTCTGCCGTGCGCTGGCCCAGCGTTTCCTTCAGGACAGCGTCGAATTAGTCGTCGGGCCGGCCACAGGGGGCATCATCCTCGCCTACGAGACCGCGCGCCATTTGCATTGCCGCGCGGCATTTTCGGAGAAGGAGGAGGGCGGCGGCATGGCGGTGAAACGGGGCTTCGCGATTAGGCCAGGACTGCGGGCGTTGGTGGTGGAAGACATCATCACGACCGGCGGCTCGGTCCAGAAGACCATCGACCACTTGCGCGGCCGGGGGGTGGAAATCGTGGGGGTGGGCGCGCTGATTGATCGCAGCGGCGGCGCGGCCACATTCGATTGCCGTTTTGAGGCATTGGCGCAACTGCACCTCGAGAGCTACCCGCCGGACCAAGTGCCCGCGGACCTTCAGCAGGCGCCCGTCTTGGAACCGGACAACCTGGTCCTGTAAGGGCCGGCCGCCGAGCTTCTTGGAATCTCGGTCGTCGCCCCCATTTCTGTTACCCTGTTCGTTGTATGTTCCGTGATCAGAGGTCCACAGGGGACAGCAGTCATGGCCAGGCAAGACACGGTCGAGGCGGCCGTCGCGGATTTTCTAGAACGTGCATGGCCGCGCCCGTCCGGCACAATCCTGGTGGCGGTTTCCGGGGGCGCGGATTCGGTGTCGCTGTTGCAGGTGTTACACGCGCTCGGGGTGTCCTTGGCGGTGGCGCATTTTGACCACCAGACGCGCTGCGGCGCGAGCGCGGAAGACGCCGCTTTTGTCTCCCGGATGGCCGAGGAACTGAGCGTGCCCTGTTTTGTGGGGACGGCGCCGGTGGCCGCGGTGGCGAAAGAGGCGGGCACATCCTTTGAACAAGAGGCGCGCCGGCAGCGTTACAGGTTTCTCTTGGAGACGGCACACCAACGAGCCATCGGGGCCATCGCCACGGGGCATACCTGGGACGACCAGGCAGAGACTGTGCTTTTGCGGGTGTTGCGCGGGGCGGGGCCCTCCGGGCTGGGCGGCATTCCTCCCCTGCGTGACGAAGACGGTGTGCGTCTGCTGCGCCCGCTGCTCGAGGTGCGGCGGGATGCGTTGCGCGGCTGGTTGGAGGCACGGGGCATTGGTTGGCGCGAGGACGCCACAAACGTGGAACCAGGTTTTCTCCGCAACCGCGTGCGGAACGAGTTGCTGCCGTTGCTCCGGTCTCAGTACAACCCGGCGGTCGACGAGGCCCTGGTGCGGCTCGCCCTCGCCCAGCGCGACGAAAATGACTTGATGGATCCGCTTGCGCGGGAGGCGGCCGGGCGGGTGTTGCGCGGGCCTGCTATTTTGCGCGGCGAATTTCGCAGCCTGCACGTGGCGTTGCAACGCCGGGCCTTGTTGCAGTTCGCGTGGGAGCACGGGTTTGACTGCACGTTTGATCAGGTGCAGCGGGGCGTCGAATTTGTGTGTGGCGCGCCGACGGGTAAGATCCTGGATTGGGCCGCGAACTTTCAATTGTTCAGTGGCCGGGAATTGACGGAACTGCTGCCCGCGCGCCGGGAGCACGCCACCAACGTGGCCGTTACTTTGGACGTGCCCGGCGAGGCCCAATTTCAGGAAAGCCATTTTGGAACGAGTATCCTTGCGGAAGGATCGAAGGACCTTCGCGTCTATTGCACGGCCAACCGGCAAGTATTCGATCTGGATCGGCTCGCCCTGCCGCTTCAAATACGAACGCGGCGGGCCGGGGATCGGCTTGTTCCTTTGGGTATGGAGGGGTCGCGCAAGTTGAGCGACCTGCTCATCGATCTCGGCGTGCCGGCGCAGCAGCGCGATAGCATGCCACTTTTGCTGGATGAAGAGAAGATCATCTGGGTCGTGGGCCGCGCGGTGAGCGGGCTGGCCGCGGTTACCCCGCTTACCAGGCGCGTGGTCCAAGTGGAGGTATCTCATGAAACTGAGTGAAACGCCATTTATCAGCGTACACGAAATCCAGGAGCGCGTGGCCGACTTGGCGGAGATCATTTCCCAAAACTACGCCCAACGTGAGCTCTTGCTCGTGACCGTCCTGAAAGGGAGCGCGGTCTTCGCCGCCGATCTGATGCGCGCACTGAACCGGCCCTTGCAGTTGGACTATGTCCGCGTGCGCAGTTACAACGGCGGCGAGTCGACGGGCGCCCACGTCTTTACGCTGCTGCCCGAGGCGCCCCTGGCGGGCCAGCACGTGCTAGTGGTGGAAGATATTCTCGATACCGGCCTGACGGCCACGGCCATCCTCGAACGGCTCCGCGCCGCCGGTCCGGCCTCGCTGGCGCTCTGCACGCTGCTGGACAAACCCTCGCGGCGGCGCGTGGCCATCACTGCGGACTATGTGGGGTTCACCATTGACGAAATCTTCGTGGTGGGCTACGGCTTGGACTACAACGAGCGGTTCCGTGAATTGCCCGACTTGCGGGTGCTCACGCTGTAACGTCGATGACCACTTTCCCGAGGGGCCCGCTGGCGAGGTGCTCGAACGCCGCCGGCACTTGCGTCAGCGGAAATACGCGATCCACGAGCGGTCGCCGATCCTCCTTCTCGAGCAGCGCCAGAATATTCGACCAGGCCTGCTGTGATTCGGCGACAGAATAGGCGCTGACACTGAGACCCTGGAGGCGCGCGCATTTGTGGATGAGCAGCCCCAGCACCACTTCCGACTTCAACCCGGCCAGCAGCCCGACCAGCATTACGCGCCCCTCGAAGGCGAGCAGGTTGATGCTCTTCTGCAGGAAGGGCCCACCCAGGTTTTCTACCACCAGGTTGACCCGGCCGCCGTCCAGGGCACGCTTGACGGCTTCTTCCCACGCCTCGATGCCGCTGTCGATGACGAAATCCGCGCCAAGCACCTGGAGTTGTGCGCGCTTCTCTTCACTGCGGGACAGCGCCACGACCCTGGCCTCGGCCGCCTTGGCGAGCATGATGGCTGCCGTGCCCACCCCGCCCGAAGCGCCAGTAACCAGCACCGTTTCACCTGCCTTCAGTTCACCGCGGGAAAACAGCGCCTGGTAAGCGGTGAGAAAGGTGAGCGGCGCCGCGGCCCCCTCCTCTGGAGACCAGCCTGGGGGGAGCGGTGCGAGAGACTCCTCGGGCACGGCCACATACTCGGCGAGCGTCCCCGTGCGCGACACCCCCAAGTCGCTGCGCAAGAGGACGGCGCGCGCGCCTTCCTTGAAACTGCCTCGTTCCATTGGTTGGACCACCACGCCGCAGGCATCACGCCCAACGGAAAACGGCAACGGCGCCGGTTTTGGATACTGGCCCCGAATCATGTAACGGTCCGCGGGATTTAGCGCGGCGCGCTCCACTTTCAATAAGACTTCACCCCGGCCCGGCGCCGGCGTCTCCACCTCATCGAGACCCAGGTCCTCCAAATCGCCAAACTGATGAAGTCGCCACGCAAGCATGAGAGAGTGTGTGCCTTCCGGATCGTCAGTTGAGGCCAATCGTTTTATCGGTCTCTTTGTCTTATCGGCCCGATCGGTCCGATCCGTCCGATGGTTCTTGGCCCTGCCGTCCTTGTCGTCATTGCTGTCCCTGACCCAGCGCCTCGCTTTCAGCCTCGCTTGCCAAAAAGCTCCATCTGCTCGTCGTCGATGTTCGTCGCAGCCGGTTGCGGCAGAGGAGCGGGTGGCGCAGGGGCTTGGATCTCTTCTTCTTGGTGCGGCGGATGATGCCGCGATTTGCCCCGGCGGCGGCCCCGCCGATGATGGCCTTCCTGCGAAGGACCCGATCCTGCTGGAGTCGGCATATCATCGGCTTCCGGCGGGAAATGCTCCTCCTCTTGAGGCTCCCTGCGGAACGGCTCGACTTCCATGGCCGACTGTGGCTCCGAGTACTCGTCCGCAATGGGTGGCGGCCCGTAGTCAGAGGACACGACCTCGGATTCCGCCACGACAGGTTCCCGTTTGCGTACGCGGACCGTGCTCACCAGCGCCTCGCCAAAGTCCGGTCGTACCACCGCATGGGAGTGCTCACGGGACACTTCCAGCGCCGGCTCGGGCGCGAAGGCGCCGGGGAAGGGACGTGGCTGAGTTGGCCGTTCAACGGGCTGGCCGCATTTCGCGAGGCCATCCTGTACACGGACCTGGTGCGCCAGAGTGAGCAGGAGCAGTTCGGGCGTATCCAAATTGCCGCCAAGCCAGGCGCGCTCCGCGAGACGCTGCTTCGACGCCAAGTCATCGGCCAGCCGGGCAAAATCCGCGGTCGTTTCGGCCACTTCCATGCGGGCGCCGATGTCTTCCACGGCTTCAAACCATTTCGCCATGTCTTTGCGGCGCCGCCGGTCATAGTACCGGTTCCACAAGAAGAGCCCGTGTACGGTGGCAATAAGCAAGAGCGCCAGGCCAAAGAGACGCGCGGAAAACAGCCGCAAATCGTGGCGCGTGACGGGATCGTTCCTGTGCAGGAGTTCGTCAACAGCCGGATGCAAGCGCATCCCCGGGTAGGCGCCGGGCGCCGGCAGGGAAAACTGGACTACGCCGAGGCTGTGATCGGGAGTGAGGGTCACAATGTCGCTCAGCAGGGCCTGCAAGTCACCGCTGGCGACACCGTGGCGTGCCACCAAGAGCACATCCACGGCAAGGGCGGGAAAGGGGCTGGCCTCGAGGGCGGGCATACTGCGTTCCGGCCCATAAATGTTGGGCGGTATGCTGACTTGGCTGACGCCGGCCAGGACGCGTGCAATGGCCTCCGCTTCAGGCACGGGGAGGAGCCGGTAATACCCCGTGCTGAGCATCCTATCCACGGCGGGGCCTAAGAGGGGTTGCACGAGAAAGGCCGCGTCGATTTCGCCGGCAAGGAAAGCGGTCTCCAGTTCGGCCTGGTGATCATTGACCAGTTGCGGCGGTTCCGCAAAATGAAGATAGGAGAAAACGCGCCGGGCCAGCAGGTCCGCATCGCTGCCTGGAGGGCCCGCGCCCACGCGCCGCCCGGCCAAGCCGCGAAACTCTACCAGCGGTGAATCCGCGGGGACCACGAGATGGACGATGTCCTGGCCCGCCGCCGCCGCCACCCCGACCGCCGCATACTCCAGCCCAAGTCCGGTCCGCACGAGGGCGGCGTCCGCGTTGCCTTCGGAGAGCAGCGTCAGCTTGTCCTGGGAACTGCCGGCGTCCACCACACTGACATCCAATCCACTGGCCAGGGGTAAACTTTCTTGAAGAGCGGCCACCAACGGGTCGGCCGCCTCGGCGTCGCGCGCGAGTGTCAGTTCACCCTTCCCGCGGCCAAACAAACCGTTTGCACTGGAAGACTGCGCGTCGGGGCCTGACAGGAAATAGCCGCCTGTTGCGGCGATGAGGAAGAACGGAAACCACAGTGAAGCGCGTGCCATTGAATGCCGTCTCGCGAAATTTGGGTCCTGCATGCAGGACCGTTCCCCAGGGCCGGAATCCCGCCCCGGTCCACGCTGGTTGTGCCCAAGGCCCCGCCAACGCCAGGATCTTAGCACAAGTGGTTGACCTAATCGGAGCAAAGACGGCAGAATACCCACCCTTGGAGAGTATCCACATTATGGCCGCGTTGGTTGCACTTCTCAGTACCGTTCTTCTGAGCCTGATCATCAGCCGGATTGCCGCCGTCGCCCTGACGTTCACGGGCATGTCGCGCGAGATGGCCGGGTTCCAGGCGCGCTCCGCCTTCAGCACCACGGGATTCACCACGTCTGAATCTGAAAGCGTGGTGAACCATCCCGTGCGCCGGCGCATCATTGCCCTGCTGATGCTGTTCGGCAATGCCGGGCTGGTGGTCGTCATTGCGACCGGGATTGTGACCTTTTCCAGCTCGAGCACCATCCCGCTCGCCTCGCGCATCTGTCTGTTGGTGGCCGGTCTCGCCCTATTGTGGGTGTTGGGCACCAGCAAATGGATCGATGATCATATCTTTAGAGTTACAGGTTGGGCGTTGCGGCGTTTCACCTATGTGGAAGTGCACGACTTCCTCGATTTGCTCCATGTGGGACAGGGCTACAACGTCACCAAGATGCCGATCGACGAGACCGACTGGCTGGTCGGCCAGCGCCTGGATGGCTTGCGCCTTTCACTGATGGGCGTGCTCGTGCTGGGGGTGCGCCGCGCCAATGGCGAGTTGGTGGGCAATCCGACCGGGGCCACCTACATACGCCGGGGCGACAACCTTATCCTCTATGGCGCGCGCGAAGACATCGTGGCGCTCGACCGATGGAAAGGCGGCGAGGAAGGGAAGGCCGAATACATGCAACGGCTGGAGGAACGCCGCGTGGCGCATGATCTGGCGCGGATTCAGGAAGATGAGCGCGCCCGGCAGGAAGGGGAGCGGACGCAAAAAACACCTGTCTGAAGTCCGTTTCTGTCCGCAGCGGCCGCGTCACTTCAATACAGGCAGGCCCATCTCCAGTTCCAGCCCTAATCCGACGGCAATCACCAGGGTGGACGCCGCAAGCGCCCCAAGATCCAGTGCGGGCAGCCACACGCCATAGGGCCGGACAAACCAGACCAGTGCCGGATAATACAGCACATTGGCGGCGACCACCCCGACCAGCATGCCGTATGTGCCAAAGAAATAACCGCCGGCCAGCATCGCGCCAAGCAGGATGATGGTCCGCATGAATTGCAGCCGCATGTGGGCGAAAGAATTCCCCATGGCCAGCAGCACGATTTCAATGGGATAGAAAATGCATTGCGCGGTGGCGCCGATGGCCAGCAATTGAAGCATCCAACCGGCTTCGTGCCAGCGCGCGTCATACAACAAGTCGATGAGGCTGGGAGCGAGCATGACGAGCACCCACATGGGCGGGACGGTGAGCAGCATCAGTAGGCTGCGCGCCTTGCGTGTTTGGCGGCGCAAGTCCTGGGCATTGGTGCGGGCCGTACTGGCGTAGAGTGGGAACAAAACTTTCGTGGAAATCCGCTGGACCACCTGGACCATTACCAAGGACATGGTGGAGGCGACGGAGTAGACGCCCACTTGGTCGAGGGCAAAGAACACCCCGATGATGATGCGATCAAGCTGGCTCGCCAGGTAGGCGAGGATGCTGCTGAGGAACAGCCATTTCCCAAAATGGATGATTTCGCGCGCGAGATGCCGGTCGAAGAAGAGACGCATGCGCGGGCGCCCGAGCAGGAGGTGCGACATGATGCAGTTCGAGACGCTCTGCACCAGACCACCAATGACCAAGGGCCACACCGAGTACCAGATCCAGGCCCCTGCGATCATGACCAGAATGGAAAGCATATAGGACGACAGGTCAATCATCATCCAAGGGCCGATGTTGAGACGCCGGTTGAGCAGGAAAGCCTTGGTGGATCCTGCCGCATCGATAAGAATGGCAATGGAAATGACGGGCAGCACCTGCGCCAACATGGGCTCGTGGTAGATCTGCGCGAGCGGCCAGGCCAGCAGCAGCGCGATGACCCACAAGCCCGCCCCTCGTATGAGTTGAATGGTCCACGCCGTCCAGAGAAACTCTGGCGCCTCCCCCTTGGGGTTCTGGACCACGCTGGGGCCGATGCCGAGATCGGACAGCATCTGGAAGCCCTGCAGCACGACATTGACAATGAGCATCAGGCCAAACGCCTCCTTGAAAAGGAGACGGGTCAGAATGAGATTACTGGCAATCCGGAGGGCCTGGCTGGTCCCATAGGCGCCGAGCGTCCACAGGGACGCGCGAATGGCGGGGCGCTGCAGCAGTGCGCGCCATTGGATGGGGAGCCGGTTCAACATGGGTTGGGTATCATCCGCGGTGGATGTCAGATGCGTAAGAAGGGGATTGTACGCATCCCGCGCCTGCCGAACCAAGTCAGTCTGGAGTGGCGCTAAACAAGATCAATCCCGTAAACCGCGGGGTGGCAGCGAGGAGGGGGAAGAGGAAAGATGGAAGCGCCCGCGGACAGATTGTAAGAAATTCCACGGGCACTACACGTGCTCTTAGTCAAAAACCGCTTTGAAGTAGTCGGTGTTGTCCAACAAGCGCAAATCCACATTGATGAAATTGCTGAGCTCTTCTTCCGAGATCGGAATGCTTAGTTGCTTCATCGGTGGGCGGGCCTCCGGTCCGAAGTCCATCGCTTGATCTTCGTCTTCCATGCCTTCTGCCGCGCCCTGTTCAGAGGCCTGTTCGGCCGCCGCGGCGGCTTGGGCGAACAAGCGTTCGATGCGGTCCTGGAGAAAACTGGTCAACACCTGCATCAAGTGGTCCCGCTTTTCCTCGAGGGACCCTTCCATCATGGTCGTCTTATCCAGCGGAAGCACCCGGCCGCAGAAGACCACCACCATCCCTTCGCATTCGGGACACGGACCGATGATGATGGCCCCCAAAGGTGGCAGCATAATCTGCCCTTGCGCACCGCAGTGCGGACATTTTACTTCTATGAGGGAAAGCATCTGGATTTCTCCTCCAGTCATTCCTAGACCCAGTCTAATTCTACCATGGGCCGGGAGCGTACGCAAATCGAGGATTAATAGGCTTAATTGAATCGCTGTGCTTCAGACAAAGAATTCTAACAAGGGCCAAAACGGGGTTATTTCCCGAGTCAGGAGGAAGCCGGGGCCGCAGGCACGGACTCGGGCGTCCCCCCGGAAATCCGCGCTTGGACCGCGCTGAGAATTTCCGAGGCGCCGGTCGTGTCGGCCGCGGGACGGTCGTGCCAGCCCGGATAGGTGAGCAGCGTTACGCCGTAGACTTGGTTCACCATTTCGACGTAGACGCCAGTCTCGTTGCTCGAGACTTCAGCCAGTTCGATCGTGTACTTCACCCGCTTCGGCTGAAAGAGCCGGCGTTTCATCGGTGTGTAGGCCACGAAGACGCCGCGCTTGTCGCGCGTGTATAGTTCAAGGCCTTTTTCGCGCAGCACGGCCTTCACCGTCTGCCACGTCTGCTCGAAGGGGGCGCTGACGGTGATGTTCTGCTCCTGGGAGAAGCCGGTGGTGTCACGCGCGGCGCGCGCGCAGCCGCCCAAGGGAAGCAATGACAGAATCACCAGTCCGGCGAGCAAAGTTTTTGGCAAACGCATGCTGGTACCCCTTCCGTTGTGGAGGTGGATTCTAGCAGACAGGCGGGGGAGGTTCAAAAGAAAAAACTTGCGCAGCATTTGGACAACGCTCCGCAAGTTCTGTCAAGACGGTTCTGACGGCGTGGCGGACCGTTTATTCGGACTTGCCGCTGGAGGCGGGCGTGTTGTTTTCTTTCTCTTCCTCGGGGCGTAGGGCGCTCTTGAATTCAGAGATGGCGGAGCCCAGGGACTTGCCGACGCCGGCCAGCTTGCCACCGCCAAAGACCACCAGCACGATCACGAGGATGATGAACCATTCCATACCGCCGGGCATACCCATGGGAAAACCTCCTGTGTAGCGGAGAGAATCTACGTGCGACTGTTTGGTACCACGACGAGGCACACGACACCCGCCCGGTACTTCTTCTTGAAATTATAACTCTTGAACGAAGTCTTTACAACATTGCTGATGGGCGATTCCGGCGGCCGGTGGTGGGTGGACGTGCGAAACTCAGAACTCAGAACTCAGAACTCAGAACTCGAAACGCGCAACTCCTTCCGGTATGCTAGGGAACGCCGGGACCAGGCGGAAGCAGAGAAAGTATGGGTGGTATGTCTTCAACGCAATATCCGGAGGCGGGGGATCCCCGTCAGATCGTCCGGTGGGCGCGGCGCTACGCCAAAAGCCGGACCATCTCCTTCATGGTGCAGTGGTTGCTCATGGTGTGCCTGCTGCTGGGCATTTGGATCGCCGCCAGCCTGACGCACACCGCCTATCTGGCGCATAATTACGGCCTGGTCACCGCATCGGCCGCCGCCATGTCCCTGTTCGCCCTCGTGCTTGTCTGGTTTTCCGTGTCGCGCTGGGGCGGCGAATTTATCTGGCGCATCACGATGTGGCTGTATGGCGAAGAAGGCTACGTGGAGTACACGAGCAACGCGCGCGGCGCTTCGGCCCAGTGGTGGCTCACGGTCCTCGGCGCGGGCATGGTCATCTATCATCTCCTCGGCGCTCTCCTCATCACCTTTGGCTCGCTCGCCATCGAGCACATGCAGCCCTTCTCCGCCTGCTACATGGTGCCCTTCCTCGTCGTCTTGATTCTCGTGCAGCGCCTCGGGTTCTGGGCCTGGATCTGGCCCGTCCTGTACGCGATGCATGCGGTCCTCGTGGCCGTGGGCGCGCCCATCGTGTTCCCGCGCCATCTCGAACTCCTGAATATGGCGCTTCCGGTGTTTGGCTATGGCTTGGTGGCAATCCTGGTGGGACACGCGTACAGCCGCTTCGCGTTGTGGAGGCTCAAACGCCTCACGCGGAGCGGGCTGCCGCCGGCGGGCACGGCGCAACAGGCTGGGGAATGAACGAACTCGATCGCACGATCCATGAACCCGCCCGGCTGCGGGTACTGACCATCCTCAGTGGGGTCGACGTGGCTGATTTCAATTTCCTGTTGAGCACCCTCGGCCTGACTAAGGGCAATTTGTCTTCGCACATGGACAAGCTCGAAAAGGCTGGCTATGTCGAAATCGTCAAGAGCTTCAGCGGCCGCATGCCCCACACCGAATTCCGCCTCACGCCCCAAGGTCAGGAAGCCCTTGAGGCCTATTGGCGCGACCTCGATGCCATCCGCGCCATGCAAGTGCCAAAGGAGTAATCCACCCAGCACTCCTGATCAATCCCGCTTTCCTCCCTTCATTCCGCTTCGCTCCTTCCCACCCTCCCGGCGAATCAATAAAAACTACGGCACTCCACGGCCTGAGAACCCTCCACAATCCTCCGATATTCACAAGTTATACCACAATATATTGTATTCGATGTGCCAACAAATGAACATTCTATTCTATAAGCAGTATGGATTGAGCATTTGTTAGATCGTGGTTAGCACCCGGCTGCCCGGAGGGGCCAACACCTTGACAGAACCCTTGGAAAATGGTACGAATTAGGATCTATTATCTGAATTTAGTTTCAGTAGTCTTGCGCGAATCGCTCCGAAAAGAGTAAAGTACAATATATTGAGTATTGATGCCGATCAAATCACAATATATTGTAGTTACGAATCCGTCTTGTGTCTACGAAAATTGCGAAAGGTGTCCCTTCCTTGTCTCCCAAAAAGAGGCTTTACAAAGGGCCGTTTCAGTCCTATAATGCGAGTCCCGGAGGCGGGGGCGCCAAGGGGTTCGCGAAGTACTTGAATCCAACGTTTCCACTACCAGTATGGGGCTTTGCTTTGTGCATCCCCAATGCCTGGTAGTGCACTAACAGTTTTAACAATAAGGACTTGCCGTGAAGTTTGTGGAACCAAAGATCTTCCTGGTCGGCGAAACGCGCCTCGTGAACGAGGGCCTGCAGGGCTATCTCGACCACCTCGGCGTCTGCGGCTGGACGACCGACGCGCCGAGCGATGCGGAGAAACTCTGCGAAGTCATGGGCCGGCTCTGCTACCGCTCCTTCGAGCCGGGGTTGAACCCGAACGTCACGCGCGTACGCCAGGGCAATGCGGCGTACCTCGGCAACATCGTCAACGTCGGCCACGGCAGCGTGCTCGAGCACGGCTACCTCAACTTTATCTTCGCCGACGTCAGCCGCGTCTTCACGCATGAACTCGTGCGGCACCGCGCCGGCACGGGCATCTCGCAAGAATCGTTGCGCTTCGTGCGGCTGGACAAACTCTCGGCCTATGTGCCGATGCACATCAAGGAGAACCCGGAGAGCCTGGAGATCTTCACGCGGACCATCGAGCAGCTCGAGGAAGTCCAGCACGATCTGGCCCGGGTCTTCGACATCGACAACATCAAGCAGTTCGACGAAAAGAAAAAACTCACGTCCGCGTTCCGCCGCATTGCGCCGGACGGCGTGGCGACGACGATTGGCTGGAGCTGCAATTTCCGCACGCTCCGCCACGTGCTCGAACACCGCACCGAGCCGCACGCGGAAGAGGAAATTCGCCTCGTCTTCGGGAAGGTTTTTGAATTAGTGCGCGAACGCTACGCCAATGTGTTCGCGGACTACGAGGTGGAGGTGGTGGACGGGTTGCCGTGGGTGAAGACGGCGCACCGGAAAGTCTGATTAGGCTGAAGGCTGGAGGCTGAAGGAAGAAGAACGAAACAATCGGTCCGATCAGTCCGATCCGACTGAGCCGTCCGATGAGAACAGAAGAGCAACGCCAGGCGCCGCGGCGCCGGGCCAAAGATAGTGTGGAGTCATTCACGATGGCATGGGACAAAAAGAACGCGGAGGCAGCCATGATGTTTCAGGTACGCGAGCGGTTCAAACTCTCGGACGATTTCATCGCGCAATACCAGGGCAAACAGCCGGACTGGGGCCCGCTGGGCTACATCACGTTCAAGCGAACGTATGCGCGGGCCATCGAGGGAGACGCGACGCGCACCGAAGAATACTGGGAAACGCTCCGCCGCGTGGTCGAGGGCTGCTACACCATCCAGCTCAACCACTGCAAGAGCCTGAAGCTGCCCTGGAAGCCGGAAAAGGCCCAGCGCTCCGCTCAGGAAATGTTCAAGCTGATGTGGGACTTCAAATTCCTCCCGCCGGGCCGCGGCCTGTGGATGATGGGCTCGGACTACATCTACATCCGCGGGAGCGCCGCCCTGAATAACTGCGCGTTTGTTTCGACCGAAGAAATCGACACCGACTTCGCCGAGCCGTTCTGCTTCCTCATGGATCTGAGCATGCTGGGCGTGGGCGTGGCCTTCGACACAAAGGGCGCGAACAAGATCACGATTCAGGCGCCGCACACGGGCGAATATACACACGTGGTCGAGGACTCGAAAGAAGGCTGGTGCGATCTCGTGCGCGCCATCCTCAACAGCTACGTCGGCCGCGGCAAGCGTCCCGCGCATGTCGAATACAACAAGATCCGGCCCATGGGTTCGGCCATCCGCACCTTCGGCGGCATCGCGCCTGGCCCCGGCCCGCTCATCGAGTGCGTCACGAACATCGAGAAAATTCTCGGGCCGCGTGCCGGGCACCAAATCTCTTCGACCGACATCACCGACCTCATGAATGTCATTGGCAAATGCGTTGTGTCCGGCGGCGTGCGCCGCACGGCGGAACTGGCGCTGGGCGAGCCGAACGACGGCGAATACCTCCGCCTGAAAGACCCGAAACTGCACGGCGACAAGCTCACCGCGTGGCGTTGGGCCTCGAACAACAGCGTCGCCGCGAAGGAAGGCATGGACTACCAGGCCGTCGGCACGCAGACGGCCAAGAACGGCGAGCCGGGCTATTTCTGGCGCGACAACGCGCGGGCCTATGGCCGCCTGAAAGACGGCGCCACCTGGGCCGATGCAAAGGTGGCCGGGACGAACCCCTGCGCCGAGCAGAGCCTCGAATCCTACGAGATCTGCAACCTGGTCGAGACCTTCCCGAGCCGCCACGCGAGCTATGAAGAATACGAGCGCACGCTCAAGTTCGCCTACCTCTACGCGAAGACCGTTACGCTCATCCCCACGCACAACGAGCGTACCAACGCGATCATGCTGCGCAACCGGCGCATCGGCCTGTCGCAGTCCGGCATTGTCGAGAGCTTCGAGCGCCACGGCCGGCGCGAGCATTTCCGCTGGTGTGACTTGGGCTACCTGTACATCGGCAAGCTCGACAAGATCTACTCGCAGTGGCTGTGCATCCCCGAGAGCATCAAGAAGACCAGCGTCAAACCAAGCGGCACCGTCAGCCTCATGCCCGGCGTCACCCCCGGCATCCACTACGCCCACAGCGAGTTCTACTTCCGCACCATCCGCATCGACAAGACCAGCCCGCTCATCGAGCCCATCCGCAAGGCCGGCTACCGCATCGAAGAAAGCGTCTACGGCGACAACACCTGGGTCGTCTACTTCCCGGTCCACGAAAAATACTTCAGCCGGAGCAAGAACCAGGTCAGCGTGTGGGAGCAGATGGAAAACGTCGCCCAGACCCAATACTACTGGGCCGACAACCAGGTCAGCGCCACCATCACCTTCAAGCCGGAAGAAGCGCGCGACATCCCCTACATCCTCGAACTCTTCGAGACCAGGTTGAAGAGCATCAGCTTCCTCCCGCTCAAAGACCACGCCTA